>NZ_JBXMTI010000034.1:0-40219 GCF_057083605.1 Candidatus Villigracilis sp.
GGGGCTGGAACATCGGATCAGTAGGAAGAATCGTTCGCCATCCTCACACGCATTTCCGTCGATTCTTATTGGTCAGAATATACGACTGAGATTTGAACACATTGTTGAATATATTAAGAGCGCTCGAGAATGACAAACCGCTTTCAACCCCAGATTTAGAATAGTTGATACATACCGGATTGATATGCTGAAAAATGAGCGGCAAACAGTTATTGTGCCTGCTCCAGTATTAGGGGAATTTTTGATGAGAATTCCCCCACATGAACACGAAAAAGCTGTACGAAGTATCAAATCAAATTTTATTGTTCCATCGTTTGATACTCCGGCAACATCGGTGTACGCCCAAATATGGCAAAGAAATAAAAATAATGGTATGCCATCTGAAAACAGTAGTAGGGAAAGAGTTAAGACTGACTCTATAATAATCGCAATTGCGGTTGTCAATAAAGCGAGTTTTTTGTATTCAGAAGACGAAGGACTCCAGAAAGCCGCAAAAGGCTTTATTGAAACTCGTAGCATTCCAATAATTCCACGTCATATGGAATTGGGAGAATGAAAACAGTTGATGCATTCTCAATCTCCAAAAAGGCCACGGGGAAGATTTCCCTGAGGAGACCTTCCGTGCGTTGAAGGAGAGGGAAATCAAGCAGTTTGGGGAATATCGGACGTCAAAGCCAGAACTCGAGGCGCGAGATGGTCTGTCTGCGGTTGGTTGCACGGCTTTCTAACTGGGTTCATTTGCATCGTGTTCTATCAGCCAAAAGGCTACGAAAGAACATCCCTTCGGAGCTAAGATGGCACTTTCGATCAGATCGCCATTTCGTCAGCATATCAACCATCTTCTCCTGCCATGAGGCGCAAAATCTTCCGGTTAATTTCCATCTTTTTACCAAGTTGGTTGGCTGATAATTTTCTCTTCCTGAGAATATTAAAATAAAAATCCCGCTCCCAGCCATTGACCCATCCTTTATTTATTGCATGGTTGATCGTTTCGACATTAAATGACCTCACAAGGTCTTTCTGGACCCGTTTAGCCGCCTGAAAAATAATATCCGACGGCAGTCCAATAAACTTATTAACGCAGTAATTCCCAACAATTGTTGTATGATGAGTGATTTTGTTCCGAAGTATGCACATCTCAATGATTGGAAAATGACCACACAAGCAAGTCCCGGGCTCATCTGAAATGTAAATATCTTCAAGTATCCATTCCAGTTTTGCCTCATGCCAGTGTTTGGATCGACTTAGCTCGATAATTTTCTGGCTTAATCTGTATTCAGACATAATAAACTCCTTGTTTAATGATCAAAAGTGTGCGGCTCCTCAGGTAGATTGCGTTTCCTCCCCCATCCGTTCCACCACTTGGCGCAGGTCCTCCTCGCTCGGCTGGACATAGCGCGCAGTCGAATCGAGGCTGCTGTGTCCCATCAACCTCGCTACCTCAAACAATTTCGCGCCACTATCCAGCAATCCGCGCGCATATGTATGACGCAGCGAATGCGGTGTGACGTCCTCCAAGCCTGCCATCCCCGCATAGCGCTCTACCAATCGCTGAACCACCCGCGGCTGGATCGGCTCCCCTGTCTGCCCAATAAACAAGGCATCGTTCCCCACCTTCGGACGCACTGCCAGCCATTCGCTCAGTTGCTTGCGTGTCTCGTTCATCAGCATCACCTGGCGCTGTTTGCGCCCCTTGCCATTCCGCACCAGGAGCGTGCCTTTACGCTCGCCTAATGTCAGGTCAGAGAGGTTCAGCCCACACAATTCCCCTACCCGCAATCCGGTGTGCAACAGGACGTACACGATCACTGCATCCCGCTGGCGCAACAGCCATAAGCGTGGATACTTCTCCTTCGCTTCGCGCAGGTCATTTTCCACTGCAGTCACCAGTTTCCGCTTCTGGCTTGGATCCAACCAGCGCGGAGCAAGTTCCGCCACTTTCACCGGTTCTATGAACAAGGCAGGGTTTTCGGGAAATAAGTGTGCCTGTTCACAGCCCCATTGCCCAAAGGATGCCAGCGCTGCCAGATGACGCATCATCGTATTCGGACTGGCATTCTTCTTCACAAGATGATCGCGGTACGCGCGCACATCGGAAGCCGTGAGGGTTTCCAGCGCGCGCGTACCTCCCTTCCACTTTTGAAACTGCCGCAGATCTGCGGTATAGCCTACGATGGTTTTGGGCGATCGATCGAGGTTCTGCAAATGGGTCATATACTTTTCAAGAATGTTCATGACAAATCCTTCCTTTTTCTTCTGGTACCAGATATTTTAGACAGGCCGGCTCAAGCTACCAAAAAGCCGGCCGCCCAATCCCGATTTCCTGTCCATATTCAAACAAGGCGAACAGAACCCAGGCGAGCGCTTCTTCGTAATCCTCATTTCTGATGCGCATCTCGTTTTGCAGTCCGTACAGATGCACCTTCACCGAATACTCGCTGTTCCGATCGGGGTTGGCATATGGATAGACCTCCATGATGGAGTTCCTCATGCTCCACCCGTGATACATGAGGAAGGTTTTGAACACCAGCCGCATGCGGTTGAGGACATTGGTCGGCACCCACGATATGCGATTACTGTTGAAGTGCAGTGCTTTGGTCAGTTGGAGCCGCAGTTCCTCGTGATGACCCAGATAGGTTCCCAGCAAACGCACGGAGATGATGGGGATATAACGGTAACGTTCTTTTCGGTGAGATCCATCATAGATCGCACGGGCCACCCGGAACATGTTGTAATCGCCTCCCCATTCGACCTCCGGCATAGTCTGGAACCATTCATCCGCCAACGCTTCCAACAGTGCAGCCTCTTCGTCCAAAAGGAGGTGGGAACGAATAAACATGGAACTGCGTCGTTCAAGCTTTTCATCAAAGGAATCATCATCCGGGTTGATCTGGGTCCACTCGCCGGAAAGCTCCCTGCCCCACTGTGGGTTCTGCAGGAAGCGTTTCATTGGGATTGCCCACAACGTAAACGCTAATTTTTTTCCATTGTCCTTCTGCCAGCCCCGCATGGCTTCACGCCACACCTGCAGGGTTTTGAAAAACGCATTACCTTCCTTGATATTGAAGACCACGCGGATCGCATTCGAATATTCCCGCCCCTGCGGGCTCGAGAAAAAGGCGTGGCGGTTGTCCAAGCCGCGCCGGATACGCGGCACGATTTCCTTGTATGCAGTCTGCTCGACCTCGAATAGGTAGAGCTCGCCATCAGTGTGCAACACTTGGTGGTCCGGGCGCAGCCTTCCGCTGTTAAACTCCAGCAGGCGGTCGGTGATGATGGCGATATCCTTTTCACTGGTCGCAGCCTGGTTTATGGTGAGCATCGCAAGAGCATGCAGGATGTCCACATCATCCTTCAAACCGCTGGCGCGCACATCGGAATATCCGAGATAGCGCAGGAGTTTCGTGCCTCCCTTCTCGATCCGGTATATGGCTGCCGGACGGTTGGATTCGATCGGCCGCCGGATGGAGTGATCAAGTTGTGAGATCAGGGTATCCCCATCAAGAGTATGGACTTGTAGGTGTTCCAGCTTTCGGACGAGCTGGCCGCGGGTTAGGCCGATGGAATATTGCAGGTGTCTGGAATCTGCCACACCGGTGAGGTTGAGGGTTAATAGGATATTGGACCAAACATTACGTGGCATGACGGAATCGAGGGTTTCGCTCAGTGATTCGGGGGTCGTGTGCATAAGATGGCTTCTTAAGGGGCATACCCTTAGTTAATAACAGGGGTTTTGTATGACTACTTGTCTGCAGCAGACCCGCCGCTGAGATTTTGGATTTGCTGATGGAGGGATGCGATCAGGCTGTTTTGAGAGGCGAGTTTTCGGATGGCTTCATCCCGCTCCATTTGCATTCGATACATGTTGTTCTTTAGTTCACGGATCTCATTCTCCTGTTCCTTACTCAACTTTTTTAGTTTTTGCAGTTCATCTCCATAAGAGAGTCTGAGCTTGCCCTCGCGCCCGGAATACTCCTGATCCGCTTGCTCTTGCATGGCAGTCAGGTGCATTCGTAGGATTTCCCCCAGCCGGCTGGGGGAATACTGGCGCTCACAGGCAACGATGAACTCAGCATGTAATTTGGGAACTACCTGCTGCAAGGGTGCCAGCACCTCCTGGATCGCCGCGTAGATGGCGCTAGTTCGATCTTGATCGTTGCTATGTGTATTGAAAAACATGTTGTATTACTCCTCTCGAAAACGCCAATTAACCAAAGGTGATCTTGTGTGACTTCAATTTGCTCCCAACTACTCGGAGCATACTCTATTGAAAAGGGGGGTCCCCCCGGCCGCGGGCCAAAATCTGCTCTGCCGGCATTGCCAGTAAGCTGCTGCAGCCTCTTGCAGTGAAAGACAAAGAGCATGGACATCGCTAAATAACCTCTTGTGGCTCATTCATATTTTTTTGGTGGAAGTATTGATCGCGATCTCAACACCATCTTCAGTCTCTGTCCAATTCTCGGATTGGGTCACGACTTCCTTTCTGAGCGGGGCATCCTCACCCATTAGCAGGCGCAGCAATCCCAATGCTGTGTCACGATCGCGGCCCATCAGGTCAAGCCAAAGTCGACTTGCCTGGTCACCCTCCTGCAAATCCAGGATGGATCGCCCCTGTGCAAAGGCGTGGATAACGTCAAGCAAATCCTGCGGTGGCAGGGAGGCGAGTTGGTCATACCCGCCACCAGCTCCGCCGGTGGGATCGATCTCCAGGCGTGAGATGGCATAGGATATGGGATTGTTGATACCCGTGCCATCCTTCCCTTTCGCGTACAGGAGCCAGGACACAATAGCTGAACCATTGGCATTCAAGACTCGAAGCGCCTTTGCCTTTTTTGCGGTAACGCGATTATTGTTCAAAAGTCGATCTAAACCCCAAGCCGAGGGCAAACTCACCGCCACCTTACCGTTGAAGGCAGTTGACTCGGTTCCGCGATTTTCAGTGTTGGTAGGTTGTGGTGTTAAGGAGTTAAGAGTTGGTTTTAAGGAGTTAAGGGTTTTAACTCTGCAAGTAGCGCCACTATCTTCTGTAAAGTGCGCTACGCCGATACTGCAAGTAGCGCCACTATCTTCTGTAAATCGCGCCACGTTGATACTGAAAAGTGCGCCACTATCTTCTGAAAATCCCGCCACACCGAAACTGAAACTAGCGCCACCCGCTACACTCTGTGAAAAGCGCGTCAACACGATATGAAAAATCGCGGAAGCTGGGTTGGTCAATCCTGCTTCGAGAATTTCGGCGGGAATCTCCTCCAGCAAGACATTAAAGGTGCGAGATTGGCCACTGAAATCCAGTTCCTTCACCACCCGTTCGATCTCGGCCATATATACATGCGCAACTGCGTTCTTAAACTTCCCAGCTTCATTGTGGGATGGAGGATATCTTTCATGCAGCCACTCCCAAATGCTCTTTGCTCTGGTCATTCCCAACCAGCCGGCAATTTCAGCATATCCGCCCTGCACGACTACACGGTTACGCACTTCACCCGTGTCGGGATTGGCGTAGCACAAGTCACGCAGGATGGTGAGCATCCAGGCCGGCCCGGAACCCAGATGCGGCAAGATGTTTTCTAGGAAATATAAGGTAATCTTGATCTGGTCATTGGTAGGCATAATGTGATTTTGGATTTCAGAGGCAAGAGCATCTAACAATTCATTGCTCAGATCCCCTCCCTCGAACAGATCACGGACAAGTCTGCGCACTGTAACTGCATCTGATGTTTCAGTAGCTTCTATCGGGATCAGCTCCTCAAGAGGTGCTTCCGCTGCCATACGCAATACTCCTTCTGGTCCACCGCATTTCTCGATATTTTGTTTGATCCACTTTGTAAGGCTTCCAGTATCTGCCGGCGTTAATGGCAATGTCATCGCAACAGCATAGCGGCGCGCAAGGCGTTTGGGCGTACTGGATCGCTCATCCCATTGCGGTCCGTGATCGGCTATCTTGACCAGCCCAGCCAGTTTTTTCCAAGTGTCGGGGGCTTCTGCGCGGTTCCAGTAGGTGCGCTCCGATATCCCAGACAACGCTGCAATTTGTCTGCCTGTGAATCGACCAGACCCATACCCCTGCCTGGCCCCGGTCATATACGCCAATTGACGAAAAGCAACATATATCCACGCCAGCACCGGACCAAGCTCGCGAAGCCAGCGACGGAAATAACCCAACAGGTACACAGCACGGTCCGGGCGGACGATCTGCTCGTACACCGAATCGTAATCCTCGACGCTAAGAACGATCTCCTTGTCCCCCCTCTGATCTGGTCCATCATTAGAAACTACAACAGCAGACGGAGATTCCCAGCCCTTTTCAGTGGCTTCGGTGTCAACACTATTATTGCTCTCTGCAATAACATACCTTACCCGGACAGTCTGCCCTAACTCTACTGAGAGCAAACGTTCAAATGCTTCCGTAAGCCGGGACGAGAGCCAGTCACGAGCATATGTGTTACGTGCTCCAATAACACATATGCCACTGTCAAAAAACTCAAAGGTAGAATCCTTGACCCATGTGTCAAACGAAGCCTGAGGCATATCATTTTGGAGTTGCTCAAGTATGTTTTGCCATACAACTTTGATGTCCATTTTTGGCTCCAATATTTTTTATAGTTTTCCAATAGAAATCAACAGGAGGCTCCGTGCACGACGATTTTTTAGAGCCATACCACGTACTAAAAACGAAATATCAAGCACCTTAAAAGAGTTCCTGTTGCATCTGCCTGAGCGTTGCCTGAACGTCGTCTGAGCGGTGCCTGTGCGCGCTCTGAGCGTCATCTGAGCGGAGCCGCTCAGATGATTTCTGCCCGCCGAAAATTCTTTATTTTTTCCGCGGAAAAATAGTGTATTTTGCGCAGTTACCATGTTGGCATCACCTTCTGCGACACGACCACGGTCTCTTCCCGCAGCCTTAAGTTTCCGATTTTGTAAGCCTCGATGGCATATGCCAACAGGAACAGAACCAGCTCACCTTTGGAAATGGCAGATCCTGATAACGCTGCGATTTGGATTTTCACATCGCCTCCCCATCGATAGTTGATGTAGATCTCTTGAGTTTTGCTTTTACCTTTTTTCGGTATTGATATCTCTTGGGGAGCAGCGGATGCCACTTCATCCCAAGTTAGGGTCATCTTTCTACGTGTTGCATTTGGATGTGCATTGATGACCAGCCTCCCCTGGCGGACATGTGACAGGGAAAACGAGATAAGGGCGAGCGCAACATTGGATGTGCTTGCCATGTATGTTCTGGACAGTCCCAGGATCGAGCTGCGTATTTCCATCGTTGCATCCCGAAGATGGGATGGGATATAGTACGAGCATCCTCGATTCTCTCGGTCCCACGCGCGGTTGCTGCGTCGGCGACCTTGCGCGAGCGGGATGGTGTGGACCGGGTCCTGTGCAATTGATTGGTTGCGTGATAATGCATTTCGTCTGGCCATGGGCATCTCCTTTTTAGGAATGTTTGATCACAACACGTCCAAGCTCTTCATATTCTTGAGATGCGCGACTCGCTGGGGCATACTCAAAGATGGTTTTGCCTTCGGCGGCACATTCACGTAAAACAGTTGCGCGGTGTATGGGGGAGAGGACGCTAGCGCCGAAATACTCTTTCAAGTCCTGGATCGATTTTGCGCTTTCGCTGGTTTGCTCGTCGTAAAAGGTCGGCAAAATGCCGATCAATTCCCCATGCCAATTTGATTTTGCGCGCAGTGTCTGTAGAAGCTCCATCATCTGTGCCAATCCATCCATGGATAGATATTCCGTTGCAGTAGGGATGAGCATCAGATCTGCCGCATAGATGGCGCGCTCCTGGATTCCCCCGACTGAAGGTGCGGTGTCAATGATGATGTAGTCA
Source organism: Candidatus Villigracilis sp. (assembly GCF_057083605.1). Taxonomy (NCBI): domain Bacteria; kingdom Bacillati; phylum Chloroflexota; class Anaerolineae; order Anaerolineales; family Candidatus Villigracilaceae; genus Candidatus Villigracilis; species Candidatus Villigracilis sp. Next base: position 7,847 of record NZ_JBXMTI010000034.1, read on the forward strand.
TATTCCCGCGCCAGTTTCCGGAATATTTGTTTGACCGTATCAATGGGTCGATTTTCGGCATTTACGACGATTTGCGCGGTCGCAGTTGTGCGGTCTCCAGGTATTAAATCCAGTCCTGTACGACCAGTGCCTCTTATCCATTGATGATTATCGGACTGCGATACAAGTACGTTGAATACACCAGACTCTGGGTTTATGGCCAGCGATGTTGCGCATTGTCCCTGGGGATCCATATCAACCAGCAGGACACGACGATCGCGCAGAGTAAGATTGTGAGCCAGTGTAACGGCTGTGGTGGTCTTGCCGACGCCGCCTTTTTGATTTGCGATTCCAATGACTTTTGCCATATTTCCTCTACTTCTTGCACAGATACCGCGCATTGACCCAACCCTCAATCGGGTGGGATAACTCGATCCATATACTCTCTTCCATTTGCTCACGTCTACCGCTGATCATTACTGCAACTCCTTCCGCGATGTGACCATGGATGGCGCTTCTGTCACTTGGTGCGGCGCGAACATTTAAATTTCCTTCCGGGATGTTGGTGCATACGATCATTGGTTCGCTGACAGGGGTAGATGTAGCTGTAACCGGTATAGTGGCGAAAGGTTCTGCCGCTGTTGATGATGGGGTAGGGAATGGCGAATCAAGACCAGGCACATACGCTTGTGGATCAAAGCTGTCACAAGCGCTTAGTAATAGGGGGATTATCAGGAAGAGATGTAGTCGATTTCTCATTGGTCGTTTCTCAATAAAGTGGTGTTGCCTTCAGTATCTGAACCGAAATTTGCATCATCAATTAGAGCGATGGCAACTGGTTTGCCGTCTAATTCGATATTCAATGTCCTCACGCCGGACGAGCGATTGAGCGTTCCTAATGCGCCGAGCACCATGGCCATCGATTCGCTCAGAGTTGGAAGCCGCTTGATACCGCGCCTCTGGACCTGGATCGCGCTTGGCAGCTTGATGCTGCCAACGGCGTCCAGGTCCAGGGATACTCTGCGGCTTTTCGCTGCCCGGCTGCCTAAGGGGACTGGTTACTGTCTCCCTTGTGGCCGTTACTTCCGAAATTATTTGTGATCGGATCCGGGACCAGCTGAGGTTGTGGTGATTGTTGATCTTGATGATCCGTGGATGTGGTAGTGTCGGCACCGAACTTCGCTTTCAGAGCATTGATCTGCTCGAGGATCCGCGACTGCTTGTGAGGCTGGGGAGCAGGTACTCCTGGCATGTGCAGGCCGGTTGCATTCAGTAGATCGTTGAGTTGCCCGCTGGCGGATTGGTTCAGGCGTGCCATCATGGCGTCTTCGATCTGTTTCATAGCGATGTTTTGCTCAGAGATGTCTGCAAATGCCACCAACATTGTGGCTCGTTTGGCGGTATAGTCTTGTGCCTGCTGGAGTTGCATGTTCATCCTGCGGATCTCAAGTTCGCCGCGTTCGCGTTGTTGTGACATTTCTTCGTCCTGGGCACGAACGGCACGACGTTTCCGCGTCGCAGGTGAAGTCATGTGGTATATGAAGCCTGCCAGCACGTTTAACCCAATGATGATCGGGATGCCGTACCAGGCTGCAGTCTGCATAATAGGTGGGAGTGTATTGCTACCACCGCCGTAGGCAAGGGTGTCCACGATCGAGGTCAGGAATACACCGATCATGTCGATCACGAAGAGCGACAAAGAGGTCCAGTTCTGGAATTTGGTTGTTGACCCAAAAATCCAGACCAGTGACCAGGCGACCATGCCGATATCCAAACCCCACAGGCCTACAATAGCAAGGATTTGGAAATCGTCTGCCACCGAACCCGATAGGAAATGCCAGGATCGGTAAGCAGTGTAAATTAGCAATACCAAGTCAAGGAGTATGACAACCAGATCCCCGAGATTGAAACCGCCTTCATGATCTTCTTCCGCTGCTTGTGCCGCCGCTGGGAAGATTTTTGCAAACATTGTATCGAGCGTTGTTTTGAAATTCATAGTGCCTCCATATCGTTTGGAGACGCAGATCCGTTTCTGCAAAGGTGCTGTGTGCCGGCCAGGCAGCAGCGCCTTTTTTTTCTGCGTCTTTTTGTCACGGCAGTAATTTTTTAGCCAGTTCCACCCCCTTTGTTTGACATGGATAACCGTCTGGATCGGATAATGGATCCCCAACGGATGGTCATGGTCACGAGCATTACTGCGGAAAGAGCGGCGGGAAAGATTTGTATAATCATCAATCCGTGATCCCAGCTTGCTAGTAACTTTGCTCCCCGCCAAAACAACCAACCAATCACACCCCAAAGAGACATCGCTCCCCAAAGCATATTCCTTGGTCTATGACTAAGGATCCAGACCACCAAAGCCACGGATAGGATCACAGAAGTGCTGGATAAGGCTAATAGGGGCAGGGTTGGGGCATAAGTGTTATAAAGATCGTCGATGGATATCCAAAGTAGGTATGTGCCCATTAACCACCCAAACAGGGATATAGTCCTGAGCACCCATGGGATGACAAGAAAAATGACGGCAAGTAGTCCAAGCATGAGCACAGTCAGGAATTCCGCAAGCGCTGCGAGTGATTTTGCAATAATCTTGATTAAGGTTGGGATCATCTTGGCTGCACTTCTATTTTTTTGTGATGGGGAAGAGATCTGCGTAGCCGGCCGATTCCAGATACTGGATGACTGCACTGGCTGGGATACGATAGGTGCGTTGCCCAAACTTAATGGCTGGGATTTTTCCCGCTTCGATCCAGCGGTACACCGTCTTCGTGCTGACCCGTGCCCACTTTGCGACTTGTGAAACGGTGAGGAACTCAACACTAAGGATGACTTCTTCGTCTGATGGTATTTTTCCGGCTGACATAGTATCTCCCTGGAGCCGGGTAGCAAGTGAAAACAAGAAACCCCGGTCTCCGATGAATTTCTTCATCGAAGACCGGGGTTTCTAATTGCAGATCAGTTACGCTCTGCGGTCCCGACGGGATTCGAACCCGCGATCTCGGCCTTGACAGGGCCGCATGTTAGGCCGCTACACCACGGGACCAATTCGTTAAGCGGGCGAAAGTTTACCATGAGGGCATGGCAATGTCAATACGAGTTGCCCAATAATATATAGAAACGATGTCGATTGAAGCTATCTTAAACTCTTGATGGTTTACTAATATGCAAACTAGAAATCATTGAACTTGACACAATGAAAGCCATGTTCTAAAATAGTCACACGGTTTTAAAAAACCGTGCGACCCGGTTGGCTAGGGCGTTTATATTTCCCCAGGAGGGCTGGTTTGTCTAAGAACCGTACGCAACAAATGGTGGATCGCCTGCGTGAATTACAGGCTTCATCACCTGATATTGAAGCATCAGCGGTGGTTAGCGTTGATGGTCTTAGCATCGCATCTGCTCTTCCCCAGGGTGTGGAAGAAGATCGTGTTTCGGCCATGTCTGCGGCCATGCTTTCATTGGGTGAACGAATCGCAAGCGAACTGGGGCGCGGCTCTCTTGAACAGGTTTACATCAAGGGCTTGAAAGGGTACGTTGTTTTAATGTCAGTCGGCGACGAAGCTGTCCTTACCGCACTGGCACGCGAACAGGCCAAGCTTGGCCTGATCTTCCTTGATATGCGTCGCGCCGCCGAAGATCTGGCGAAGTTGATCTAGTGGAGTTGTCATGAGCCCTCTTCAAAAAGCTGGTCTGTATTACCCGAATAAATTTGGCCTGATCACCATCAAATCCCTTGAAGAAGTGATGGGAAAGAACGGCCTGAACGCCATCTTAAATCTTGGTGGACTGAATCATTACATAGAAAATTATCCCCCCGATAACCTTGACAAAGGTTTTGATTTTGCCGAACTTTCCGCAATTGGCTCCGCACTGGAGGAAATGTACGGGCCCCGCGGTGGGCGAGGCCTCGCCCTTCGTGCAGGACGTGCGACTTTTTCGGATGCCTTAAAGAATTTTGGAGCGTTGGCCGGCGCAGCGGATTTGGCTTTTGTCGTTCTTCCGCTTCAATCCAAGCTCAGAATTGGTCTGCCGGCCTTTGCCAAGATCTTCTCCCAATTAAGTGATCAGCAAACAACGGTCGAAGAAAAAGACGCGGAATGGGTTTGGACTATCCACAAATGTCCCTGCTGCTGGGGGCGCACGGGAGCAGATAAACCCGTGTGCTTTATCTCAACCGGCTTGTTACAGGAAAGCCTGAAATGGGTTTCGGGCGGCAATGAATTCCGCGTGAACGAATCCAAATGTGTCGCCATCGGCGATAGTGTCTGCGAATTTATTATTCAAAAAGAACCAATTTCCTAATTAAAAAGGTCTGGCATGACAGACACCAAGTCAAAAATACTTATCATTGAAGACGACCCTGACGTGGCTGAAATGCTAACTGCGTATTTCCGCGCACAGTCGTATGATGTATCCACTGTTAATTGGGGAGAAGACGGCGTCCGCTCCTCGCTCCAGATCCATCCTGATCTTGTTATTCTTGATATTCGACTACCCGACATAGATGGTTATGAAGTAGCCCGCCGCCTGCGCGGTGACCGTCGTACTGCTGATATTCCCATCATTTTCCTTACTGAAAAACGTGACCGTTCAGACCGTCTCCAGGGGTTGGAGATCGGTGCTGATGATTACATCACCAAGCCTTTTGATGTGCAGGAATTGCGCCTGCGTGTTCGCAATGCACTAAAACGCGTCAGCCAGGGATCGTTGACCAACCCCGTCACCGGTTTACCGGAAGGCGCATTGGTTGATGAAAAGTTGTCCGAAGTGCTTGGGCAGGATGGCGCAGCTTTGCTTTTCGTTTCACTCGAAAATATGGATGCCTTCCGCGAAGCCTACGGGTTTGTTGCGTCAGACGATGTGCTGAGAGCTATCAGTTTGATGATCGTCAATACAATGCGCGAGATCAGCCGCCCTGAAGACTTCCTCGGTCATGCCAGCGGAACTGATTTTATTCTCGTCCTCCCGCCTTCAAACCTCGTTGCACTAAGCGAGAAATTACGTGCCAGGCTCGATCAATCGATGGAATATTTTTACCCAATTAAAGATCGTGATCAAATGGCAAAACGCAATGATCGTCTTGGCGCAAAACTAGCCGAGATTCCAACACTTAAGAATCGCTCCACCGATGTGAAAGAGATCAAAGCGGAGTTGATCAGCAGCAAGAAATAGGAGACTGTTTGCGTATTACGGTTGTTATTCCCACATATAACGAAGCGGAGAACCTGCCCAAACTGGTCTCCGCTTTATTTTCGCTTCCGCTCGACTTGCATCTTCTCATCGTAGATGACCACAGCCCGGATGGCACAGGCCAGTTAGCGGAAGAACTCGCTGAAAAATTCCCAGGCCACATTGATGTTCTTCATCGCCCGGGTAAGCTGGGGCTGCGGTCTGCCTATTTGAATGGATTTCAAAAAATATTGGATAGTGACGCACAAGCTATCGTGCAGATGGATGCGGATTTTTCGCACGATCCTGCTTCACTCGTCGATATGGCGAAACTCCTTGATTTACATGATGTGGTGCTGGGCTCCCGTTATATACCGGGCGGCTCCGTTGATGAGCAGTGGCCTATGTGGAGAAAGAAGCTTTCCTCATTTGGGAATTTTTATGCACGTAGTATTTTGGGGCTGCCCCTGCATGACGTTACGACGGGATATCGAATGTGGCGCAGCGAAGCCTTAAAGCAGATGCCTTTTGAGCGCATCCAATCAAGCGGTTATGTCTTTCTTGTGGAGATGATCTATCTGGCGCATTGCCTTGAATTCAAGATCGGTGAATCCCCGATCTATTTTGCAGACCGGCGCTGGGGAAAATCCAAGATGTCCTTGAAAATCCAATTGGAAGCGGCGTTTCGCATTTGGCAGGTGCGCTGGCATTATCGTGACTTAAAGAAGGCAGGTAGGGCAGGAAGGTTGTAGGCCAGCCATGCGGAATTATCGCTAGCCCCTACCCAAATCGATAACTCTCTGATAATATACATTCTGCACGCCGAACTACTGATTTCAAGCCCTCGGCCTCCCCGGCGGGGGTTTTTGTGTGTATATAAACTACGTCATTGCAAGCAGGGTACTCTCCCGACCAACGATATTCCCTTAACCAGGAATACTTACCCAAGCAGGTAAGATGTTGAAGAGTGCGCCTCGCAATGATATTTGAAAAATAGGTGTAAAAATGCAAATCGAAAGAACTGACCTTCGTAATATAGCCATCATCGCGCACGTTGACCATGGAAAGACCACCCTGGTGGATGGATTGCTTGGGCAGTCGCATACATTCCGCGAGCATCAGCATGTTGAAGAGCGCGTGATGGATTCAAACGATCTTGAGCGCGAACGCGGAATTACCATTCTTGCCAAGAATACGGCCATCTCACTCGTTGACCCTGTTACAAATCAACCGGTCAAGATCAATATCGTGGATACGCCCGGCCATGCCGATTTTGGCGGCGAAGTGGAACGCGTAATGAACATGGTGGATGGCGTTTTGCTGCTTGTGGATGCGGCGGAAGGCCCGATGCCTCAAACTCGTTTCGTATTAAAGAAGGCGCTTGAGATGGGGCACAAAGCCATTGTGGTCATTAATAAAGTTGACCGTAAAGATGCCGAACCTTCCCGCGTGCTCAATGAAACCTTTGACTTGTTCATCGAGCTTGGAGCTTCGGAAGAACAGGCAGATTTCCCTGTCATTTATGCTCAGGCTACCGCTGGCCGTGCCGGTCATTCCGCGGACCTGGGACCTGATCTGCAACCCATGTTTGATACCATCCTCAAGCATATCCCCGCTCCCAAAGTGGACCCTGAGGCGCCGCTGCAGATGCTCGTCACCACACTTGGCTATGACGATTATCGCGGCGTGACCGCCATTGGCCGCATTTTTGCAGGCACGATCAAAGCAGGCCAGAAGATGGCGCGTATTAAGTTGGATGGAACCATCCTGCCTGAAAACGCACGCTATCTTTATACTTTCAAGGGCCTGAACAAGATCGAGATTGATGAAGTAAAGGCGGGTGACATTATTTCACTAGCTGGCCTCGAAGGGATTGCCATCGGCGAAACACTTGCCGACCCGGCGAACCCGGTTGCATTGCCGACCATCAAGGTGGAAGAACCAACTGTCCGCATGACGTTTGGCGTGAACACATCGCCATTTACTGGCAGGGAAGGCACCTGGGGTACTTCACGAAAATTGCGCGAGCGTTTATTTGATGAACTTCGCACCAATGTTTCGTTGCGCGTGGATGAAACTGATTCAGCCGAAAACTTTTTAGTCTCTGGCCGCGGTGAGTTGCATTTGGGTATTTTGATCGAAACCATGCGCCGCGAAGGATATGAATTTCAAGTTTCACGCCCTGAGGTTATTTACCATAAGGCTGAAGACGGCGCTTTGCTTGAACCGTACGAAGAAGTGCATATCGAGACCAGCGCTGAAACTGTCGGTGTTGTCGTGGAAATGCTGGGGAGTAGACGCGGCAAAATGATGGATATGCAGGATGCGGGTCAGGGAATGACGCGCATGGTCTACATCGTCCCGACCCGCGGTTTGCTTGGCTTCCGCTATCAATTCCTCACATCCACCCGTGGTGCGGGAGTCATGCACACGATCTTTAATGGATATGATGAATTGGCCGGGCCGATTGGATCACGACCGAGAGGTTCCATCGTTGCCTGGGAAGCGGGCACAACCACTGCTTATGCACTCAAGAGTGCGGAAGAACGCGGGAATTTATTCGTAGGGCCAGGCGTGGAAGTTTATGAAGGCATGGTCATCGGCGAAAATGCGCGCGGGAGTGACCTGCCGATCAACGTCTGTAAAAAGAAACACCTTACCAATATGCGCGCATCGGGCGGCGATATGGAAATCCGCCTGACACCGCCGCGCTCGATGAGTTTGGATGAGGCGATTGAATATCTTTCAGATGATGAACTACTGGAAGTGACGCCTGAGAATTATCGTATTCGCAAGCGCATCCTTTCGACTGATGAACGTGGGAAGCAAACGAAAAAAGTGAAAGAACAGATGGGCGAAGCATAGACAAAGAACCGCAGGTTGATCATCAACCTGCGGTTCTTTTTATTTAACTACGGCCCTGTGTACTTGAAAATCCACAGACCGCTATCACGATCACTCGCGGCGACATATGTCTGTTCTGTAGGATCGCCAGGCAGCCTGAAGACCTGGACACCCCAGAAGTCATTTCCATTCGCGTCGATGAAGTGACCGACCTCCTGGATACCCGACTCGTCAAACGTGATCACGCGCAAGCCTGCATCGTAGTACGATAGGTAAGCCATATCAGTCTCTATATCAACAGCAACCTCGTGCACGGTCAGATTCCCAAAGCCGGTGGCGTAAGCCGGGTCGAGTCCCTCGGGTACTGCATAAGTATCAAGCTCTTGCAGTGTGTCCGCATCAAAGAGATGGACATAGCCCCATCCATCGAATACCGCTGAAAGGTCCACAGTTGAGCCTGCTGTTCCTACAGGTGGCAGAGACGGATTTGCTCCGCTGGGACAGTTCGCAGGGTTATACCCGGCAATGCCCAGGATTGCGAACCCCGATGAACGACTCACGAAAAGGAAAGGAATCGTTCCTGAGGCGGCCATAGTGACAATTGCTTCACAGTTGCCCGGTGCGGCGCTATTGAAGACCACGCCTGCAGCATATCCGGCATTCTGGGCGTTCGTTACTTTTTGGGTGAAGGTACAACCGCCGCGCTCGATCACCGCAATGGCATCAGCTGACGGAGCTGCTGGTGGTGGCGAGGCGTTGCAGGAAAGTCCCACGAAGTAAGTTGGGCCAGATACTGGGCTGCTAGGGGTGATCTGTGGAACTGCATTTCCCTGGGTTGCAAGGAAGCTCGACCCTGCAAACGGACCAGATGTAACACCTACGGTAGTGCGGAATGGCGAGAAGTCCTCATCCGTGCCGATGATGAACTTGTTGTTGTGACTCCATTCGGCCTGGTGCCCATTCCCTTCGGGCGGGCTGAAACCAGTTTCTGGATCTGGGTCGGTGAAATCGGTATCACTCACAAATACAGGTGCAGCCGGGTTATCTACATTCAGGACAATATAGCCTGCATCCCAATAAGATAAGAGCATCATCCAATGCCCTTGTATCTTTTTGACCACCATATCATGCAGGAAGCTGGCGCGAAATACACCAATCCCGGTCGATTGTGAATTCTGCGCACCGGGCCAGCCAGCCAAGCCTACTTCGGCGATCATTACAGGTGCAGATGGGTCGGTGATATCGAAGATGTCTACATCGCTGAGTTCCTCATCATCCACGATTACCACATACGCGTTCTTGCCCTGTTGCCAGGCGAAAGCACTATGGATTTGGTTCGCGCGGGTGACGCCGGCTACTGTGCGAATGTCACCAAAGTTTTCGATCAGAGTGACCGGGTTATAAGGATCGGTTACATCATAGAGAGAGAATCCGCCGATCCGGTTTGGAATTGTCCCGCAGGATTCGCCATTTACGACCAGCAAATCCCCGTTGAAGAATTTGGTGTTTACAGAAATAGCTTGCACCCCTTCACCTACATGCGTGCCAGGTGTGGCGATAAAACCAGCTTCGACGGGGTTGGTCGGATCTGACATGTCTATAATGTAGACACCACCTCCACCGCCCGAGGCACAGCCAGGGGAAAACTGTCCTAGATAGGCGAAGTTTCCCAGGACCCCTACATCTGAAATTAGACCCGGGCTCGCATCACTAACGGTTACCTGCCCGACCAACTCTACGTTCAGGCTGGATGCGGCAAGATGTCCGCCAACACCGCCATGCTGGTTGTCATCTCCATGGTGGGCGGCCTCCACTTCGATCGGGGTATCAATAACATCGTCGTCCACAAGATGTGCGCTCTGGTGATGCGCTGCCGCTAGGGGAGCAGCCATCAACGAAAGTGAGAGCAGCAAAAAACCTGTGGCTCGAATATAGAATCTCAAATTTTTGGGTACCATTATCTAAGCCTCCTCATTGCTAAATATTTGAAACATTAAATTTTTCGCTGGAATCAAACGGGTGCTACCGGGTCTATTCTCTTCTCTCTACTACGAGGTTACCTCCTTTCATTATTAAAAAACTGCCGAAGACAGAAACCTTCGGCAGTTTGACGATCTGCGTTAGGCACAGATACAACCTATTACAGTCCCATCTCTGGGTGGATTTGCCTTTTCGATGTTTTTCGAATAAATTGGACTGAATTCATAAAAATTATAGCAATTTGGCATCTCAATTACAACTAGGAATTTTAGTGAAAGGCAGTAATACGATGACCTTCAACAAAAAAACATCACAATAAATTTGTGATGTTTTTTTGTTGCCTTGAATGATCAGCAACTCAAAGTAATTGTTTTACTGCTGGTTGAGCCTATGGCGTTAAAGGCTATAACGGCGTATCCCACGGTTTGGCCTGATAGCAGGGATATGGTTTCTCCGAATTGAGTGGTATTTCCAGGAAGCTCTGCAATTACCTCACCATTGCGCACGATGCGATAACCTGATTCATCATCTTTGTCTGACCATTGGATGGTGATGTTTGCTTCATTGGTTTGGAAGTTGCAGAAGATATCCCATTTTTGAAGGCTTACATTTTGCGGAGCGCCACCTTGCGGCGTAGGCGGCGCAGTCACCGTTGGCACGGATGTGTAACTGCCAACAGGTGTGGTGAATTCACCAGAAACCCAGCAATTGCCGGCGGAGGTGGATACGATCCAATAATTGGGCGGGAAGAACCCGACAATCTCCACTGAATCGGATGGCAGGATTTGAGTCACTCGTTCATAATTTACGCCGGGACCTGTTCGGCAATTTGTAACTTCGCCCACGCTGGCCACTGGTTTGGAATAAGTGGGAGTTTCTTCTATTGAGCCACTGCCAGCCGCTGTTGGGCTTGCAAGTGGCTGCGAGTTAGACGAGGTGTTAAGCGCAGCTTGCACTGTCAGCGCGGCGGCTGTGGCAATTTGCGGATCTGATGCGCTTGCACCAGGCATATTGCAGGATGACAGAAACAATCCTGCGGCGAGGGCCAGGCTTATGATTCTCTTCATGTTAATTCTCCCGTGATATTTTTCATGCGCTCTATTTTTTATCGCAAATTGATGGTTATTCTCCATCGCCTTCAAGCCAGGTCTCCATATATGGTTTTTCCATTTCCATGGCCTGGTTGGTAATATGCAATGGATGGAAGGTATCCACCATAACGGCGAGTTCCTTCGTTTCTGTCTTGCCGATGCTGGCCTCCGTCATACCGGGTTGTGGGCCGTGTGGCAGGCCAAATGGATGCAGGCTGATATCGGAGCGCTCAATACCTTTGCGGCTCATGAAGTTGCCTTCGGCATAGTAGATCACTTCATCCGATTGAATGTTGGAATGGTTATACGGAGCAGGGATGCCTTCGGGGTGATAATCAAACAGGCGCGGCACAAAGGAGCACACGACGAAATTATGCCCATCGAATGTTTGATGTACGGGTGGCGGCTGATGAATGCGCCCCGTGATCGGCTCAAAGTCTTCGATATTGAATATCCACGGATAGAGGTAGCCGTCCCAGCCGATGACATCGAACGGGTGGTGGTCGAGGGTGTGCTGAGAGATGCGATCCCGCACCTTTACGCGCACCTCGAACTCGCCTCGCTCTGTGTGTGTTTCCAAATCTTCTGGGACTCTGATGTCACGCTCGCAGTAGGGGGCATGTTCGAGCATTTGACCGTAACTATTGCGGTAACGCTTGGGTGGCTCGATCTGACTTGGGTTTTCGATGGTAAAGAATTTACATTCCTCATTCAATTGCATCTGCCAGGTTGTGCCGAAGGGAATCACGATGTAATCGCCTTTGCGGAATGGCAGATTGCCAAACTGTGATTTCAATGTGCCGCTGCCTTCATGCACCCACCAGGTTTCATAAGCTTGTGAGTTGCGGTAGAAATAGTCCATGCTTCCTTTGGATCGCGAGACTCCAAGGATGACATCGTTATTACCAAGGAGTGGAATGCGCCCAATAACAGGATCAGGTCCGAGCGGAGTCTGAGCGGTTTCCAATGCTCGGTGGCGGATGGGGCCAAAATCCATGAATTCAGGTTTGGCCGGGCCAAGGTCTTCCGCCTTCTTCACACGTGGAGGCAGAAAGTGATGGTAGAGGATGGATTGAATGGAGGAAAAACCCTCTAAGCCCATCAGTTCTTCGCGATACAGCTGGCCGTTTTCCTTTTTGAATTGTGTGTGGCGCTTATGAGGAATCTTACCGAGCTTGTGATAAAAAGGCATGTCAATTCTCCTTCTCTATAAAATTAATTGGGGATCAGAACGTAAGTGTTTGAACCTTTAAGTTTTGATTGCTTGAGCGCTTCGCCTGATTTTTGAAAAAGACTTTCGCTGGAAAGCACTTCTCCGCCAGGTTGACAGTTAGCACCAATGTGGAGCGAGAATGCAACTACCTCACCATTATTACCGTTAATTTTGTTTTTGAAAATGGAGAGCAGCCTTTCGCATACTGTGCGAGTCCCCGCTTCATCAGTAGTGGGCAGCAGGATGTTGAATGTATTGACGCCCGCTCCGCTGGATGGAATATCTACCGAACGGAGATGCGCATTTAATTTGGCGGTGAAGATCGCGGGTGCATTCACCAACCCGCTATCATTCAACGCGGTGGGCATCATTTCGATCTGCACCAAAGCCAAAGGCGATGGATACCTTCTGGAGCGTGTGATCTCATGCTGGATCAATACCTGAAATACATCATTGCTATAGATCTCTTCACCGCGCGACATCATCTTTTTCATCAGATTCTCCGATCATGGATTGTAGACTACAACACTTTCCTGTTCGTTCGGATCATTGCGGGCAACGACAGCAATGACTTCTTCTGTGTCACTTAAGTTTACGGGCTGATGCGGCAGGTTGGGTGGGATGAATAGAAAATCTCCCGCTTCATTGATGCTGGAGTTTTCCAGCCTTTCACCATACTTTGTCTCAGCGCGGCCTTTGATGATGTAGATCGTGGTCTCGTAGCCATTATGATAATGTGCAATTGCCTTGCCGCCCGGTGGGATGATAACCAGGTGCATACAAAGATGTTTTGTCCCCGCAGTTTGAGCGGAGATGCCCTCGAAGTTTGGCAGTTGTTGTTTCGAGATGAAAGTCTCTTTTGGATGAACGGTGATAATTTTATTTGCGCCCATGAATTCCTTATGGTGAAGTAACAGTAATAGACTGGATCAGCGCATCTAGCTCTGAAAGCGATGGCTGGAAAGTGTCCGGGTCGGCGGCGTTGAGCACATCAGTCACAGCCTGGAAGTAACTCTCGAAATCGGCAGGGTCAAGCGAGTCGTAGCCGGGGAATTCCACACCGCCTGTAGGGATGGGTTCGTTTTCGATGTCACCGGAAATAAGAAGGGGTGAGCCAATCGGCAGAACCACCACCACAAAATACTTGCCATCGCTCGTCAACCCTTCATAATGATAGAACGTGCCATTGTTGGTTACCGGGCCAACATCCTGGCCGTATTGATTGATCATGCGCAGGCCGGAGCCATTTGCGAAATTCAGTCTCTGCACTTGCGCGGCGATCATTTGTGCGGCATTGAAGGCGGGGACTTGCGGCAGCGACTCAAATTCCAGTGGCGCGGATGGGCTGGCTAGAATTGCCTGTAATTTTTGCAGGCTGTGCTCTGCGCCCGCATACACATCCGCATATTCCTGCGCGGGGTATACCGTGAGGGTAGTGTTGGAAAACGATCCCATTGTGTTGTTATAACCGCTGAATGTAAATTGGATATGTTGCGGGGCAACGCTCCATGGATCGCTGGTTTCTTCTGTGGCATCAGGAATCACCTCGCCGTTTGCTCCGCTTGCCAATCCATTTGGAATGATAAAGGAAACATTTTGAAACGAGACCGGGATGCCGCTTGGCGCGGTTGGTGCATTTGCCGTCAACGCCTCAAAAGTGGCGGCGACAATTGTTTCCACCCCCGGTTGCGTTGGCGTGGCGGGGGCGCTGATTCCACAAGCCAATGTCACGAACAGGATGCTTACCAACCCCAAAAATTTTCCCTTCATTCTTTCTTCCCTCCGAGTGTGTTATTTGGGTTTTCAATTCAAAGCCCATGGCCCAAGTGTAGTGTTGATGATGTATTTCGTCACCTGACCCAAAGATACTATATCAATTCCCTTGGAGCGGCCCGCTATTGCAAATGCCAAAAGGTGGACCTCGCTGTTCGAGACCCGATCAGCTATGAGTTAAGTGTGAGGCGCGCTGCTCATGGGGAGTCAAGAGTCAAAAGTCGAAGGACAGTTGACTCTTGACCTTCGACTTTCAACATGCAGGTTATAAGTTGCCGCGTCGTTCTTGTTCCAGCTCCAGTGATTCAAACAAGGCTTTGAAATTGCCTTTGCCAAATCCCTGCGCGCCATGTCTTTGGATGACTTCGATGAACATGGTGGGGCGGTCTTGAATGGGGCGTGTGAAGATTTGCAGCAGGTAGCCCTCGTCATCTTTATCCACCAGAATGCCGAGTTCCTGAATGGCTTTGTAGTCTTCGTCGATCTTGCCAATGCGCTCTGGCAGCATTTCGTAATAGGTGTCAGGCACGCGGAGAAACTCAACGCCGTTCTTGCGAAGTTTTTCAATCGTGGCGAGAATGTCTTTTGTGATGATGGCAAGGTGCTGCGCACCGGGGGTGAGATAGTAATCGAGATACTCTTCGATCTGGCTCTTGCGTTTGCCTTCCGCTGGTTCGTTGATCGGGAACTTGACGCGGCCATTTCCGTTTTGCATTACCTTGGACATAAGCGCAGAGTATTCGGTGGAGATGTCCTTGTCATCGAAGTGCATAAGCTGGCGGAAGCCCATCACCTGATGGTAGTAGTTGACCCAATGATTCATTTTGCCAAGCTGCACATTGCCGACGATGTGATCGATGGCGGCAAGCCCGGTGGACTCAGTTTCGTATTGAATGGGTTTGTAGGTGGGAGCAAAGGCTCCCTTGTAATCGGCGCGATCTACAAAGACGTGAAGGGTTTCGCCATAGGTGTAAATGGCGGAGGTGCGATAGATTCCATAATCGTCCTTTTCTTCGCGCGGCGCCCACCCGGATTTGCCTCCGCGTTCGGTTGTGGCCTGCCAGGCTTTTTCCACGTCATCCACTTCCAGGGCGATGACTTTGACACCGTCACCGTGCACCATGTGATGCGCAGCGAGCGGGCTGCTCGGTGAGTAGGCCGCAGAAACGACCAGCCGCGCCTGCCCGGATTCAAGCACGTACGAGGCGAAGTCGCGGTTGCCGGTTTCGAGGCCGGAGTAGGCCACAGGTTTGAAGCCAAAAGCCTTCCACCAGTAAAACATGGCATGTTTGGCATTTCCCACGTAAAAATGTACGTGGTCAACAGATTTGATTTGGAGGAAGTCAGCTTCCTCGGTCATAGGCCGAGATTCAGATTTTGCTTTTGTAACCATATTCTCTCCTTTGGTTGATATACCGCTTTATATATATATATATATTACTAAACTTTCTGGAAGAAATTATGAGAACGACTCGTAATTTTGGCTTCGTTATTGGTACGGCACTATGTAGATGATTTTACGATAAAGCGGGATTGCGCGCAACAAAACAATGAGACGGCGGTTTCGCCGTCTCATTGTCTAACTCTTATGGGCAGTAGTCTAATGGTATGCCCAACACGCTCCCATCTGGGAAGGACGCCTCGTTTCCAGCTTTATCGCGGGCGAAAAACTGGTATTCAATCCCGCCGTCATCTCCCCCAAGTTCGCCGTCAGCCTGGGCGTTCAGATCGTAGTTGAACCCATACAAACCTCCGCTGGCATTGTCGTTCGGAGTTAAGGTGTTCCAGGAACCCACCTGACCCCCATCCCCGAGAAAACGATAGGACAGCCACACGGAATCCAGATGATCATCAGAAGCATGAATGGCAACATTGAAAATATTTGCGGCACAGTTTGCGGTTGGATAATACAGTTGCGTATAGACTGTGATCGGTCCGCTCAACTCCGGTGGCGTGTTATCGCCTGCAGCAATGGGAGTGGGAGGAGGGGCGACGAAAGGAACTCCAGCTACATTGCCATTCGTATGGCCTGTAACTCCTGAAACCCAGCATGTAATTGTGGCCGTTGCTCGAACAAGCCACCATGTATTTTCAGCATTGTGACCCTCAATGGGCAGGTTGGTCCCCTTGCGAAAGGAAGTCACTACATCATAAACGGTGGATGGCCCTTTACGACAGTTGGCCGGTGTATCAATGATAAAAACAGGATTGCCAGAGGTTGAGTTGACAACCACAGTTGGGGTACTCTGGTTATTTTCTGTGAAAGCTGGGAGAAATTGATAATCCCATCCAAAATTCTGTTCAGCGAGACTAGTGCCTTGCAGCGCGTTGGTCAGTTGCGCCACTGACCCGGTTGAAGCGGGGCTTGTCCAGCCGCCTGGGATAAGCACCGCATCATTTGGCGGCGCTACAGCGTCAATTTCGATGCAGTAGGTTCCCTCTGTAAGTTGAGTGAATGTATACAAACCGTTGCTGTCTGTTGTAGTGGTATCTGTAACCGGGTTCGCGCAGGATGCGGCATGAAGAGAGACGCTGACACCAGCAATGCCGGGATCTCCCGCTTCGAGTATCCCATTAGCCACCAGCCCACCGCCTCCGCTTGCAACGCAACCAGCCGGCAGCGGATTCGGAATCGGCCCATCTGGAACCGCGCACAGGTCGTGCCAGACCGTTCCCGAAATTGAACCGAGCACAGCAGTCGGTGTCGCAGTGTCCGGCGGGAGGGTGGGTGTGATTGTCGATCCGGGCATATTACAGGCCAGTGATATGGCGAAAATGATGAAAAGTGAAAAAGCGAACTTTGCAGACTTCATGTCTTCTCCTTGGGTTAGTTGATTTTATTACGAAAAATTCAACCTGCAATGAGACTGAGGTCATGCAAGGGATACACCTAAGTGGGGGATGGATCAGTTTGCTTCTGTGCACGCCAATCCTTAATCAGGAACGGCAAGTAAAGGATAAAAAGAATCGCCAATCCCACCACTTCCAATTCAAGGATATACCACGGCCACGGAGAAAGCATATCCAGCAGGGTTGCGAACTTCGGTTTGTATGCGATGAACAGATAGTTGCTGCCAATCGCCAGGTTTAGGAAGAATACAGGGATCATATAAATATTCGTCCAGATGAAGACACGTTTGAAGGATTGCAAAGTGGGGCGGATGCCCTCAACCACAGTCATGTAAATCGGAATCGCGACAAGCAGCCCATGGGCAATAAAAGTTTGGAAGGCGCGAAAGTGAGGAAAACCATATCCGCTTGCATCGGGAGTCAGCAGAGCCTGAGTCGCGCCGCCGATGCCCAGGAAATATGCCAGTTCGTAAATTCTATAGTTTTTCGTGTAGAGCATGTAAGCCGAAAGCCAGACCATCACACTGCACATGTGAAGTGGCAGCATAGTCTGGATATTCCAAATTCCCCAATAAGCCGCCCAGGCATGGTAACTTAGTTCGTCGATGACGAGAAATGTCGCAACTATATAACGGAAATTTTTCTTGTCCTTATCACCCCAGAGGTTGCGAAAAAATAGAAATGAAAAGCAAGCCAGGGTGATGATGATCAGTGCGGTCACATGGCCTGTACCATATAACTCGAATGGCGCACCTTTGTAATCTCTCGCGAAATATTGACTCATAAGAGCGAACTCCTTGGGCTGAAGCTATAAGATAAAACGCTTTTATCTAAACAAGGTTGCGAATATAATCCACTAAATCTTAATGGAGGCTCTTCATGAAACAGAAAAAATTATGGATCGTTTTGGCGGTGTTGGTTGTGTTGGTTATTCTGATCCTTTATTTTGCAAGAGGAACAGATATTAAGACAGGAAATTCCACCCTGGCTGAACAGCCTATTGTGCAGATTCAACTTGCAGGTCCAGCCGCGGATCGGGCCGCCGAGATTTCAGGGCTTGCGTGGTATGGTGATAATCTTATCCTTCTTCCACAATATCCGAATGTGTTTCAAGAAGGCGGCGATGGCTTTTTGTATTCTCTTCCCAAAGATGAGGTCATTGCATATCTGGATGGTGCAAATGAATCGCCGCTTGAACCGCGCCCAATCCAGTTGATCGCACCCGAGCTTTTGGAACTGATTCCAGATTATCAAGGGTTTGAATCCATCGGCTTTTCTGGTGAGCGTGTCTTTCTGACCATCGAAGCAGGGGCTGGCATAGACATGCAGGGATATTTGATCTCTGGCACGATCAGCACCGATCTCGCCACGCTTTATCTTGATACATCCAATCTGGCTTTGATTCAGCCCCAGGCGAAATCTGAAAACCATACTGATGAATCCCTGCTTGTCCTTGATGATAGTGTAGTCACCTTTTACGAAGTGAACGGAGAACTGATCGTGGCAGACCCTGTAGCGCATGTCTTTGATTTTGACTTGAAGTCACTTGGCACGATTCCAATGACCAATCTTGAATATCGTCTTACAGATACCGCAATAGATACTGGTGATGAATTTTGGGGCATCAATTATTTCTTCCCCGGTGATGCAGCACTTGCACCCATCTTCGACCCCATTGCAGATCAATATGGAAAAAGTTCATCGCAATCAGAGCTCGCCCAGGTGGAGCGCCTCGTGAAATTTCAATATTCAGAATCAGGTATCACGCTGGCTGATTCTGCTCCAGTTTCCCTTTTATTGGTGGAAGATGCCCGCAATTGGGAAGGGCTTGTCCTTTTGGATGAGCGCGGTTTCCTGATAGCCACCGATAAATTTCCCACGACAGTTCTTGGATTTGTGCCAATGCCGTAATTTGAAAAGAGACGGTCACTCAAAAAAGTGACCGTCTCTTTTATTATTTCACCTGTATAACTTTTCCACCCGTCATTTTTTGCAGGTCTTCCGTCTTCAATTCAAAAATTGCATTGGGCGTCCCTGCCGCTGCCCAGATGGTTTGATACGATAGAAAATCTTCATCCAGATAAGTTTCCATTCTTTCAATGTGACCAATGGGAGGCACGCCTCCGATAGCGAAGCCGGTAACTGATCGGACAAAATTGGCATCTGCCCGCCCGATGGGTTCACCGGCGTACTCGCTGATGCGTTTTTCATCCACGCGATTCGCGCCGCTGGTTAAAACCAAAATCGGTTTGCCACTGGTCTTGCCGCGAAAAATAAGCGACTTGACGATCTGGCCCAGTTCACAGCCTGCCAGGTCTGCGGCTTCCTGTGCCGTACGCGTGGACTCGGCGTGTTCGATCACAGTGTAATCATATCCGAGAGATGTAAGCAGAGTTTGTATCTTTTGTGCGGAGGGGGAGAGTGGTTGCATCCATCAATTATAGCGGGTTACTTTTTACGCGTGTAGTGGATGTTCCATAAAACACGCCAGGTTTTTCCTTCGTCATCGGAGCGTTCCCAATTCCACTCAAATTTATTTGCTTCAATCTCAAACCAGACCATTCTCTGTTTGCAAGCCTGCCCTTTGACGATTGCATCTCTTTCAAGTGTCATTTTTTCGTTCTCAAACTTGCCCGTAAAATCCAGATATGAACCGCTGTTGTCTACCCAGGTCTGGCACCACAATTGGCGTTCAGAGTCAAAGCAGGATACGCTCATGCCAGTCAGATCAGGCGCAGTAAAATTTTCTTGTATTACCTTGCCATCCAAGACTCTTTCGATTCGGTTTGTGCCTTTGCCATCCTCTCCCCATTGCACATCCCATTCGCCAAGCCAGAAATCAAATTGGTTTTCAGGTTGAACATTCATACGAACCTCCTTTGGTTGTTCACAGGATAGCATATCGATCAATACGTCGAACCCCTCCAAAAGACTGTTTCGTTTTGCAATCTTATATCATGCACCTAGTCGTGATTCCCTGAGCGAAGCGAAGGGTCTCTACTATTGAAGCAAGAGATTCTTCGCTCACCTCATTGCGACAAACACATTGCGGCGCAAGGTCGCTCAGAATGACACTATTTATGGTGAGTTACAATTCATCCATGCCTACACAAGAAGAAATTTACAAAACCCAAGGGGATAAGTATGAAGCGTTGATCGCACGCGAGGATTATCAGGGAAATATTCTGAAGTCGCTGCTTGAGATCACCTCTCTGGAAAATCGCTTCGTTCTGGACCTCGGAGCTGGCACTGGACGATTAACCTGTCTGCTTGCTCCACACGTTTCGCATGTGCGCGCATTCGATATCTCTAATGAAATGCTGAGAGTATGCCGCGAGAAGCTCACGGCCAGTGGACTGACCAACTGGCAAGTAGATGTTGCCGATCATCGTCAACTGCCTGTAGATGATCATTCCGCTGATCTGGTTGTCTCTGGCTGGAGCGTGAGTTACCTTGCGGTGTGGAATCCAGACTCGTGGAAGGCAGAGTTGGAAAAATGGCTGGGCGAAATGAAACGCGTCTTAAGGCCGAACAGCTACATCGTCCTGTTTGAATCGCTGGGCACGGGAAATGAGTCGCCTATTGAGTTGGAGCATCTTAAGGATTACTATCCCTGGCTTGATGAAGTCGGTTTCCAAAATAAGTGGATCCGCACTGACTATAAATTCGATTCGCTCGAAGAGGCTGAATTCCTTTCCCGCTTTTTCTTTGGAGACGAGTTGGGAGATAAAGTGAGGAAAAATAATTGGGTGGTTTTGCCTGAATGTACAGGGGTTTGGTGGCAGAAAATATAAGGGGCACAGCGTCGCTGTGCCCCTACATGACTATTCCTGTTTCTTGAAGCCGTTCTTTATTGCCATTACAAGCCCAACCAATATTAACAAAATACTTGCACCTGCAAACGCCCATTTGATCGTGGTCAATAAGACCAAAACCCATGCGAGTCCTGAGGGTTGTGCTGGAAATACTGAGACCAAAATCACGATGACAATGTTCTCAAGTAGGTCAAAAAACCATGCGCCTAAAGGTGTCACATTGAATTTCCGCATCGGGCTAGTGGATGTAAAACCGCGCTGAAAGAGCCATGAGATCAACAAACCAAAAAAGAATAGATACACGATTGGGTAAATGATATCCACCGTGAGTTCCACGTTACGATAGAACGGGCGGTTGAATTCACCATATCTTTCGATCATGCCAAATATTTTTTCGGGGTTTGCAAAAAGCATGAGATCCAGCGGAAGAACGCCGCCCTGTCCATCCTGCATCATGCCCTGGATGAGGGGGAGTAAGAAGCCCGCAAAAAAGCCATCCAGAAGAAATAGAACGAGAACAAGCCAGCCCTTTGCCCAACCATAAAACTTTTGTGAAATCCTGTTGATCATAATGAATGCCTCCTTGGCTATCGCTTGTGTCATAAATAAATAACGTGAACAATGGATAAAATAGGCTGTTGTGTCACCCTGAAGGAGCGCTTTTCAGCGACTGAAGGGTCTCGAAAGTCAGTCACGAGATGCTTCGCGCCTGAAAAGCGGCACTCAGCATGACACAATTCCTTAATCATTATTGACGTTAAATAAACTTTTCAATTGAAATTGCGAGTAAATATTACAACCTTGGTTCGGTAAATTATGCAATACTGTGTAAAATAAAAACCCAATACCCTGAAAAACGCCTCGCAAAATTGGACTGTTTTATTTGACAGGCCAAAGCATTGGCGCCATTAGCGAAACGATCACTGCCACTATAAGCGTAAGCGGAATGCCAACACGCATAAAATCTGAGAATTGATATCGACCAGGTCCATACACCAGCAAATTTCCATGATGGCCTATGGGTGTGAAGAAGGATGTAACAGCGGCCATAGCCACAGTGACGACAAATGCCTCAGGTGGCAGATTCAAGCTTCGTGCCAAGGCGATGGCGATTGGGCCAAACAAAGCAGTAGTCGCCGCATCAGACATGATCTGTGTGACGATGCCCGTGGTAAGAAAGAGCGCCAGTAATATCCAGTGTATATCCCAAGTGAACACCAAACCTTCCAGCCAGCCAGCTAAGAGGCCGGCAGTGCCGGTTTCCTGCATGGCCAGCCCGAGCGGAATTGCCCCAGCAATAAATATGAATATACGAGTCTCTATCGATTGATAGGCCTGCCGTAGAGATATACATCCGCTGAGGATCATGATCACTGCACCTGTCAACAAAGCGGTTTCGACCGACATCACATTAAACGCCGCGACGACTGTGGTCAGGATCATGATAATTGCTGCCAGCCGCGCTTTATGAAGAGGCTTCGGCTCTCCTCTAAAGGGAACGAGCATCAGAAATGACCGGTCTTCTGAAAGCCGTTTGAGGGAATTATCATCCCCTTTCAATACCAGTACATCGCCTTCCCGAAGTTTGATGCGTGATATTTCCGTATGTAACCCGCCTTTGCGCCGCCATACACCCACGATGATGACGCCGTAATTCTCAAGAAAATCGATCTTCCCAATCGTCCTGCCGATTAAATCCGATCTGGGAGCCACTACAGATTGAACGAGTTGGGAGGATAATTCCTCTTTGTTGTTTTCATTTTCCTGGGAAGTTAAAAACGTCTCTTTATATTTCTCCAGCGGCTGGAGCGCAATGCCGGGTTCCTGCTGTATGGTCGCCAATTTATCCGGGCTGGTGCGGATCACAAGAACGTCGCCAGCCTGGGTCTTCTTTGTACTATAAGGCTTGGCGCGTGGGCGTTGATTGCGATACCAGGCCGACACTTTAAGAACATCTTTTTGCTGTTCCTCGATTTCGGAAATGGTCTTGCCTATCAGCAGTGAATCTGGCAGGAGTACCAATTCTGTGTAATACCCTTCCATGCGGAAGTGATCGATTGATTCATCTTCACTATGATGGGTAGGGAGTAGAAACCTTCCAATTAACAAAAAGAAGAGCGTTCCAGCAAGCGACAATGTCAATCCGATTGGAGCAATTGAAAAAATGCCCAAACCGCCTTGCCCTGCCTGCTTTAATAAACCGTCTGCGATCAGAAATGCGGGCGCTCCGATGATCGTAATGGCTGTACCGAGCGATGCAGCAAATGACAGCGGAATTAATAACTTGGAGGCTGGAATATTGCTTTCGCGGGAGAGTTTCAGCAGTGGCGGCAGCATCAAACCAGTAATGGTAACGTGATGCGTAAAAGCCGATAACAAAGCTACGGATGGCATAACCACAGCAATAGCTTGTTCAAGGCTTTTACCCGCCAGCCGTTTTATCCAGTTCCCCAATGTTTCAGATAGCCCGGTATGATATAAAGCCCCATTGAGTACAAAAACTGTAGCCAGCAGAATAGCAGGCTCACTGCTAAAGCCTGAAAGGGCATCTTCGGGCGCAAGCACACCCGTAAGGCTGAGCATGAGAATAATGAGGATGGCTGTCAGGTCGATTCGGATCCACTCGGTGAATAGCAGGACCACCGAGCCTATCAGAATGGCAAACAAGTACAGTTGATTTAACTCGATACCATTAAACATGTTATATGTTCCTCATTTGCTGATTGCCTGCAAAAGATTCACAGATTTTCAAACTCGATGTACCAGTACCTGGATACGATAGACCCCTTCTCACTGACGCAATTCTATTTTATCAGTGCTTCTGAATAGTTTTCAAGTGCATCTTCAACTCTGGTTTTGTGATCGGCGTGCATGGGCATGGATTCCATTTCTTTCAATGAAAAATATCCAAAAGCGATGGTCTCGTTGCTTAACTCCAATTCACCCTCGATGATTTCCACTTCAAAACTCATCACGACAAAAAAGGCTTTGCTGCCATCGCGATATATAACCAGTTGATCTGGGTTGCTATACACACCGATCAACCGTTTCGCGCGGACCTTCAAGCCTGTTTCCTCCAAAACTTCCCTTTCACACGCTTCCCCCGCGCTTTCGCCTGATTCCATTGCGCCGCCTGGAATGCACCAGCGCCCGTTGTCTGCGCGTTGGGTGAGCAAAACTTTCTCTCGTTTTTCATCAAAGATGACTGCGCTGCACCCGACTCTAATTTGTCCCTCTTTGCCCAATCGCGGGCCGTATAAAACTTGTGTCATATGATTAAATAAATCTCGGAGGTCTTTAAGACCTCCGAGATTTTTCTCCTATCATTTTATGAACGTGCCGTTACGCAATTCCTGAATGGTCTGTTGAATTTCTTCAACCGTATTCATGACGAATGGCCCGTATGGGACGATGGGTTCCTTGAACGGTGCGCCTGCGATGAGCATGAATTGCACACCCGCGTCACTCTGGACCTCGATCTGGTCGCCGTCATCGTTGAAGACTGCCATGCTGACAGATTTAACTGCCTGACCTGCAAATTCGCCTGCGCCCTCAAATACGTATGCGAGCAGGGTGTGTCCGCTTGGGATGGGGTGAATGAATTTCGAAGCAGGTGCCAACTTCACGTCCATGTAAAGAGGCGAGGCGGCGATCTCTGTCACGGGGCCGCGAGTCCCATTAAATTCCCCAGCTACGAGGCGGACGGTGGCACCATCCTTTTCAACGATGGGGATTTCGCCCGCGCTGACTTCCTGATAACGGGGTTGCCCCATCTTTTGTGCAGCGGGCAGGTTGACCCAAAGTTGAAAGCCGTAGATATTTCCGTTTTCACTGCGGCGGGGCATTTCCTCATGTAGAATGCCGCGGCCTGAGGTCATCCATTGCACATCACCTGAGCCGATCTTGCCAGCGTTGCCGAGGCTGTCGCGATGGTTCACAGAGCCTTCGAGCATGTAGGTGACGGTTTCAATGCCGCGATGTGGGTGAGTGGGAAAGCCGCGGATGGGGCCTTCGAGCGGATTGTTGAATGCGAAATGGTCGAAAAGCAGGAAGGGATCATATTCGTTGCTCGCGCGCGGTGAGACGGAACGCCTCAATAAAACGCCCGCGCCTTCGATAACGAGTTGTGGTTCGATTACGTGGGAAATAGTTCTGTTTGTCATGTAGTGTGGACGATTTGATGACGGTATGTATTACGAAGTTTATAGATTTTTTAGCTGGTGATGATAAAAAGTTAATGACATCGTTATTTAAATTCTGCACAGTAAATATCGTTTGCTTCCTGCGCCGTCCTTTACGAAGTAGCCTGCGGGCGGCGCAGGATTTACTCAGAAGAAAACGCCGCCGAGGACGGCGGCTAGAGCCTAAGATTTCGCAGACTGCGCCGATTAAAGAATTTCAATAGAAAAATCTGCGAAAATCTATGTCATCTGCGGATAAAAATCTCGGTTCGCGCTATTATCAATAAAGTCTGTTTTTCAAATGCGGCATAGTAAATGTCTCGTTTGGTTTGAGCGATCCAGCAGAGGCGGCCTTCAGGAGATTGGCCTGTGCGAAGAGAGAATTCAATCTGCGCGGGGTCGAGTCCTTGCTGGATGAATTCTTTGAGGGCCGCATCAGTGTCACGGAATTTGTGAGGCAAATTCGGGAGGCGCCCGCATTCCTGTTTCCACAGGCTGACCATCTGGCGATGTAGCAGTTTTCCAGAGGTGACCAACTGACGAATTGGGCTGTCCACCGCTGGGAACGGTTTGATGCTGATCTCAATTCTTGCCGACCCATAATCGTCCGTTGTTCCATCCCAGGATAGAACCCATTCACATATAAGCTGTGCGCGACGCTGGATAAGGTCAAAGAAGAACTCCCAATGCGAGCTGGTACCGTCTGCATTAACACCCTGTTGAGAGACAATCGATTTTAAGCGAGCTTTTCGATCATGGCTGCGCACATGAGGCCATATGGTTTTAGAAGCTTGCAAGGCCGTTATTGGATGCTTAGTTTCTCCCCCGTGATGCGTGAAATGCAGTTGTTGAGATATGGCACGTCTGTCGAAGAGGATATCTACTGCATTATAAATACGCCGAAGTGTGTCACTCATGGTTATTAATCCTAAGATTGCTCATCGGTGCATTCACGGAATGCAAAACTCACCCATTTTTCTTAAACCAATCCTTCAACTCTTTTTCTAACTCTTTTAATGCATCGTCAATTGAGGTCAGATTTGAATCACTCTCCCAAACCATGCCACCGGGATCTAACGCTCTTACCAATGAAGTGCTATATTCATCAGATCCAATTTCTATCCAGCCCTGTTCTTCAATCCAGCGCGTAATCGTTGGATAGGATTGCGAGAATAACACCACTTGAAACTACCTTTTGACTGAAATGACCGTTTATCAACGAACTTCGAGTCGTACAGCCACTTTGTTACCTTCCTCAAGGTTTTCCGCTTTTCGAACACTGGCTTTGATGGGCACTAGATAACGGCCATCTTTGGGAAATAAGGAAGTCGTCCACTCGGTTTTGCCGATCCGCACATGTACTGGAATCACTCCCCAGCCATAGGTCACCAATCCTGATATGGCTTTCAGGTCGCGGCTCTGCTTCGCGGGAACAGTAATGAAGAACCATGGAGCGGGACCCTTCCAAAACAAAATCTTGCCGTTGAATTCGATGATCATTGGGACAGTATATCAAATGCCCACCCGCTTGAATTAGCGAATTGTGAGCGGGCGTGGACGACAATGCTTGAGAGCAGGAAAAATTGAAGCGAGAAAACTGCTTGGCTGCGAAGCGTGCAGCAGTATCCCACATGTTCACTGGATGTATGGTTAGGCGTATGCCCGTAGCAGCCAATTGACCAACAATCCGAACAGATAAAGACCGATGCCAAACGCAGTATGAGTCATCAAACTACGAAGCCTTGCCTGAGTAGGGTTTGGTGTCTTTGATGCAGCAAATCCGAACCCAAATGAAGGTTGCATGATGAAGAACGGCGCCAAGACCGTGACGACCCCGAAGACGATTGCGGGAATCAACCTTGGATGCTGAAGCCAGTTATCGTTTACTAATGTAACGAAAACGATGGCGAAAGTGATACCAATCATGTAATGGGCGATCCATCCTACCGTGCATTCTGCGCTTTTCTGTGGAGCAGATGTAATATTCGAATGCTTAAAGGTTCCTTCTGGCACATAGCGAAGCCAACGCCCGACTAGACAGATGTTGGATGGAGTGATCTTAAGGGCATATTTGAGAAACAGCGCCCACAGATCCGTGGTGAGAGTTGCACCAAGCCCAATGAGGATTGTGCTAATGAGGGAGAGGGTCAGATTATTCATGAGTTACCTTTTTATTGATTGTTTATGTCTAAGTGCAGGGGTTCTTGGCAGGTTGGCGGAGCATTGCCTTTTGGTTTCGACGGGCTCAATCAACCCAGGTTTGAAATCATCGATCAGCGTGCAATACAAAAGGTTTTGGAAATTTCTCCCTTGACAACTTACTCATCGGTGGGTGCATTTTGTTGGCAGATTAATTTCGCATTGGTTTGCATTTATTGTGAATATGATTTTCCTTAAAACTGACATCTAAAATCTAAACTTGACAACGAAAAACCTCCGCTACCGATCAAATAATAAGTGGCCAGCGGCTTGAGTTTTAAGAAACCTAAATTTTGATCGCCTTTCAAATTTTCTAAAATGCCAAAAACCGCAGGTCCCCATTTTATAACTTCATCGCGTGTCAACCCATCAGGATCAATTAATCCAGTCGAATTTGTAGGAATAAACGTAACCCCAATTGGCGTCTCTTGCCCATTAACTATAATGGCTTTGCTAGAATAAAAAGCCCTGATGCCTTCTTGTGTACCTGAATACTCTCTAACTTCTGCGACTCTATAATCACAGCCCTGCGGAAAATCCTCTTTATACATAACTCGTGTTTTATCTAGTGCGCCGAAGGAATTGTATGCCTTAATAAAATTTGTTCCTGCTGGATGCTGAATTTCTCTGAATGCTTTTTTGTATTCGAAGAATATTATATCTTGCGGAAACATAGTGGCTGCGTAAAAGGTAATGCAGAAAGTGCAAATTCCTGCAAGCAGTAGCAAACCTTCTTTTTTCAAGACAAATGCTCCTTTGTTTGGTAATGAACGCTTAACACCCAACGGTTGTCACTCGCGATTTTCAAACCAAGTTTGTCTGTGTAGAATGCTTTTGCTTTGGGCATGTCGCTGGCAGCCATGCTGAACATATATTGTTCTCCTTTACTGTCTTAATCGTAAATTCATTTATCGCTCGCGCTCTTTTGACGTGCTCACCCTCACAGCCTCGAGAATGAGTGCCTTTAGCGCTGCCTCATCTATAGTGTCGTCCTCATGGAAGTCGATGGCACGAACCGTGTTGCTATCCAGGCGCGTATTGAAGAGCTTCTTCGGATCCTTCATCTGCGCACCTTTGGGAAACGTTAGCCTCACGGCGTTCTTGAGTGTATCTGCTACGCATATGATTCCATCATGAGACCAAACGGGGACTCCCGATGGTTTGGAGGGTTTTTTCCACTTCACTTCTTCGACCACGGCAGGGTCGGCTTTCTTGATCAAAGCGCGCAGTTGTGATAATTTCCTGCCCCGCCAGTTACCCGACTCCTTGATGATGGCATCTATCTGTTGAGAAGCGGATTTTTCTTTTGGGACAGGCTTTGTACTTGCTTTCATGTTCAGCTCACCGCTTTTTTCACGAGCGCTGCGATCTTCGCCTCGTCGGCAGCGGTCAACTCCTTCAGCGCGAAAGAGGTGGGCCACATGGCGCCTTCGTCGAGGTTTGCCGTGTCATTGAAGCCGAACGTTGCATACCTCGCGTTAAACTTCGCCGCAGCCTGGAAGAAACAGACAATCTTGCCATCCTTGTTGGCATACGCGGGCATCCCGTACCAGGTTTTCGGCAAGAGGGCTGGCGCGCTGGCTGTGACGATCTCATGGATTCGTTTGGCCATGGCATGATCCGACCCTTTCATCTCGGCAATCTTGTCGAGCAAGGCTTTTTCCGCCTCTTCCTTGTTTGCAGCCATCTTCCGCTCTTTGAGGGTCTCCTTCATGGCTGCTATTTCTTCAGCCGATAGCCCCCCCTTGGATTTGGTGCTGGTTTTCTTTACTGACTTCTTCGTATCCTTTTTTGGGCCCATGGTAATCTCCTTTTGGCTCTTGCATTTAATAGAATTTAGTTATACAATAAAGATACTTCAAAATAAAGATAATGTCAAGGGATTTCCATGATGAACTCTACAAAAACAGATTTGAAAAAACGAGCCCTGATCGCGGTGAGGGAATATGGCGTTCACTTAACACTGTTCCGAAACGCGATGGACGAATCGCAAGGCCTCAATGCCACCGATGTGGAATGTCTCAGGCTTCTATTCCTCAAAGGTATTGCCACACCTTCTGAACTTGCCAGGCATACGGGCCTCACTTCGGGTGCGACGACTGCCATGCTTGATCGGCTCGAAAAGCCAGGCTTAATTGAGCGACGACCCAATCCCGATGATCGACGCGGGACTCTGGTCGCTCCCACGAAATCGGGTGCCGAAAAAGTCGCCTCGTGGTTTGAATCGGCGAGAAAGGCACAAGACGAATTGATCTCAAGTTACTCGGAGAAAGATCTTGAAATCATTTCTGATGTCTTTGAACGATTTACAAAAATATGGGATCAGGAACGCGAGAAGTTACGAAGAGGTCAGTAGATGCGGATCGCAAAGGGTCCAGTGGACATTGAGGGTAAGCAATATTATGACCTGAGAAACAACAATCGCTTGTTCCACACATCCTTTGCAGACTTACCAATCCAAATCATGTGAGTATCAGATGGCACTTCATAAAGTTCAGAAGTCGCAATTTCACTTGCAACCCTCTGAGCATTCCTGGGCGACACGGTTTTATCATTGGGGGAATACATCACCAATACAGGCCTGGTAATTGCAGCCAGATTATCCACCTTGTGTTCAATATCGTTTAGAAAACCTGTGCTTGCTTGAGAAGTCTGAATCATACGTTTGACAAAGGCCAGGTCGTCCTGGCTCATCCTGCTAATGACCAGGTTGGGATCAAGAACTGTCAAATCGTGCAACAGGGCTTTGATGAGTACGGTTGGGAATAATCTCAACATCATGTGCATGATCGCCCAGGTTACTTTTGCAGCGCCTCCAAA
The DNA here is from genome assembly GCF_057083605.1 of Candidatus Villigracilis sp. NCBI lineage: Bacteria > Bacillati > Chloroflexota > Anaerolineae > Anaerolineales > Candidatus Villigracilaceae > Candidatus Villigracilis > Candidatus Villigracilis sp. The sequence goes on from NZ_JBXMTI010000034.1 coordinate 37,761, forward strand.
CCCAATACGTGAGCCTCTTTTTGTTCGCTCATCCCAGTCGGTTGCAACCGCAGACTCCAAAATAAGTTTACGTACCCGATTCGGGTGCTGCTGCACGAATGCCAGCGCGGTGGGGCCTGCGGCGGAAATACCGACCACATCTACCGTTGATATTTGCAATGTGTCTAGTAAGGCAGCGAGTCCGTCGGCGGCGGCTTGTGCGCTTTTTCCTACATGCGAGGGTGTGCTATCGTAACCAGGACGAGAGGGGGTCAGAACAGAGTAGCCGTGTTCAATCAACTTCTCGTGAGAAAGACGACTCTCTCGGCTGCAATGCCCGCCGTTCAACACAACAACGGTGGGGCCATGGCCTTCAAAACGATATTCAATAGGACCCTTTTCAGTGTGGGCGATACTCTGTGTCATTAAGGATAACCCTGATTTAGGAATTAGACTTTGGCTGCCCAACGGCTTGTGGTAGTGGCAGTGGGGCGTGGACTCTGCCTATGCACACTCCGCTTTTAGGTAGCTGCTTTTGTCCGCCAATTCAGGAAATGCACTATCAATATTTACAGTTCTTTTCTATCGGGCTGATAGGTAAGAGCGATTATTCCTGAACTGAGGGTTTCGCTTTTGACAAGCTTGAGTTTTGTGATAGGCACTCCCTCTTTGAAGATACGCTTTCCAGTACCCATAATAATAGGCACGACTAAGAGCCGATACTCATCGATAAGATCAGTTTCCATCAGCGATTGGACAAGGGTAGCACTGCCATCTATAAGAATGTCTTTGCCTGGCTGCTGTTTCAGCTTGGTGATTTCTTCCACAACATTTCCTCTGATGATTGTTGATTCTTTCCATGGAGCTTTTTTCAGCGTTGAAGAGACAACATACTTCTTCATGCTGTTGAGCATTTGCCCAGCACCACCGTCATTCGCCTGCGTAGACCAGTACGGCCAAAGCATTTCATAGGTTATCCGCCCAAGGAGGTAAACATCACATCCCGAGTACCCTTCCATAATGTGCTTTTGTCTCTCGGCGCTGTCATAAGGAAACCACCATTGGTCCATATTATCTGCATCAAAGACACCATCCAATGTCATCCACTCTTTAACAACTAGTTTTCTCATATTAGTTATCCTTATCGGTAAAATTTATTACTTGCATTTTGCAAGTAAAATGAGTATAATATCTGTTGATCAAAAAGTCAAGACCAAACTTTTTAGTGATTCGCCAAGTTAGAAAAAGTAGTAAGGAGTTCCACCAAATGAAGAAGCAACAACGCCGTTCCGATTGCCCAATCAATTTTTCTCTGGAAACGTTTGGCGATCTGTGGTCGCTATTGGTCATCCGCGACATAGTTTATTTTGGCAAGCAGACCTATGGGGAGTTCTTAGAGTCAGATGAGGGGATTGCAACCAATATTCTTGCTGCTCGCTTGGTTAAGCTTGAGGAGAAAGGCATTCTGGTAAAAAAGCAGGATCCGACAGACAAGAGAAAAGACATCTATTCTCTTACCAACAAAGGGCTGGATTTAATTCCTATCCTTTTGGAATTGGCAAGTTGGGGAGCTCGACATGATCTGCAAACTGGTGCTCCTCAAGTTTGGATTGCTCTGGTGAATGCCAATAAAGAAAAGATAAGTCGACTCATCCGTGAAACGGTGCAGAGTGGTGGCTCAATTTTTGTCGGTCCCGATAGTGTTGTTAGTAAGTTGGGTGGGGAAGAAGAATAAATCTTGTTAAACTCGATGGTCGCTTGTATGGTGGCACGCTGCCCTGCTGCCCAACAGTTTGCGTTCCTGGCGGGCTGGCGAAGCATTGCCTTTTTTGATTTCGCCAGCCATCGTGTAGCACAAAAAGCTTTGAAATTCCCCCCTTGACAACTGCTACTCATCGGTGGGCTGCACCGTGTGGGTTTCAATTTTCTTGCTATTCACTTTCAACACGATTGATCGATTGAATTGCAGTAATAATGTCTCTGTCTGAAACGAGATCATCGTTGTTAATTTCGAGAGTCCAACTGTACGTTACAGCAGAAGCGATTTTGTTGAATTCGACAACCTTCTCATCTGAAACAGCAATATGTTCCACCTGGTTTCTCGTTTTGACTCGGGTCAAACAAGTCTCCAAGTTGGCATACACACGAATCATTTTGACAGAATATTTTCCTGCGAGGGATGCATAGAATTTACTAAACGCCTCACCAGCCCCGAGACTCTCAATCATTACCTTATTGCATTTCTGAAACATCGCGTCAATAGCCGCTTCAACTTTTTTCCATGCATTCTCGGTAGGCTTCAAGCTTAGCCAGATTGGCTCAACTCGGAGAAAGGCAATATCCGTGTGTTGATCAATAAGCGTCCCGATATGGGTTTTACCAGAACCTTTCGGCCCAACAAGCATGAAGAGAGTTTTTTGCTTCGCCATGACTCAACCATAACTCCTTTTAGCAGCCCAACGAGACTGTCGAAAAACCCC
>NZ_JBXMTI010000035.1:0-28782 GCF_057083605.1 Candidatus Villigracilis sp.
TAAGGATTTTGCAACACAGCAGACACAACAATGCGATGAATATCCACCAGGTATGGGTGGCATGAGATCAGCGTCACTCTGGCATCCGGCGTAGGAGCCATAACCTCGACTGCACTTGGATCGACCATCTGGGAACCAGTAATGACATAAGTATATTTCCTCTGGCTGGCAAATAGGAGGACCAGATCCCCTGGCTTGAGTTGATCCAAATAGCGGAAGACTTCCCCGAAGGCATCATTATGACCCGATAAGACGATATTGCCATCCTCACCGGGATTTGGTGTTCCAATGTGTTGGGCCACACCCTTCTTGAGCTGCTCCCAACCATCACCCTGCACAACCGGCGCGTCCACATTGATGGCAGGAATCTGAATCCGTAGCGCCTGTCGATTGCCTGGAGTGGGAATCGGAACATTTAATATTGACTGATATATGGGGCGCAAATGTTCCGGTATTTCGGCCTCATTGGGTTGAACATCACCCGTTTCATTGGGTGGTGTGTGACCATTCGGCAACACCACTTCTCCAACCAGAGGAGTGGGCTCAAGTGTGGGCTGTTGAAGTGCGGCGGCGACTGTCCGATTTAAGGTGCCCAGCATTGATAAGACGCCTAATATCACAGAAATCAACCCGATAATCGACAAACACTCCATCCCGAATAGGAGCCGGTTTAACCAGTGGTGCTGCGAGGCTTGTTCATCGTGGACTTTGGTTCGTTTAAATAATGACTCGGTTCTAGAATCTCCCATTGTGTTTGTTTCCCCGACAAGTGGGATCACTCTTCCAGTACGGTGAAAGTGTTCCAATCGGATGGTACGCACTGCCCGGCGCTTTTCCAAAAGTAAATAACGTATCTGTTTTACCGTAAGGTCTTCCAGGCGTTTTCTTCTCATCCGTCTCCCTGGCATTTTTATTTGCCTGCATATCACGTATTTCAATGTTTAGGCGACTTTTTCCTCAACGCTGACTTTTGTGCCACCAGGCCATTCGATGGTGACATCCCCCGGATCATACGGGACCTGAGGCAGGCTCCAGCGAAACACCCATTTCGCATCCTCAGGCCTGGCATTGACGCACCCGCGTGAAGATGGTTCTCCATAGTTGTTATGCCAGAATGTGGAGTGTATGGCAACGCCTGTTCCAACGAACAAACTTACCCAGCCGACCGCTGGAAGACTCCAGCCTGCCGAAGCACTGCCTCCGCTCAATGGTAGAGAGATCGTCTTTCGCCAAATGGGTGACTCGCCAACCGGCGTCGCCCATGCATCTACACGATTGCCTGCGGCGTCATACAACGCACCACTCGAAATTTTCGCAAAATAGACTTCAATATTCCCCTCGAAACAGGACATGGTTTGCTCCCAAATTTTCACGATGATACGTTTCTGAGCAGGGTCTACATCAGGGCTGATGGGAGACATCTCTTCGGCCGTCAGTGGGCGGAAGGCCTCGGCCTGCCCCCAGAATAGATCACCGGAACCATATTTCTCATTGAGTCGATACCATGTTTGCCCGTTTTCATCGGTTCGGATTTGATCCACCCAGACGATTTGGCTGAAGAAAAATCGTGCAGGCAATCCAATCGACTCGCGATATTGCAACCATGGTGCGCGTGCGGGTGGATTATCAAGAACCAAATCGACATAAGGAATTGTGACTTCGGCCCACATGCCTGGACCGAGACTCGTCTGAGGCAGGTTCGCAATCGGGATATTGGGCTGATCTAATACTGGTTGAACGTAGCCTCCCCAGACGAATCCATAAGGCGTTTCCACAAAACGCTGATTGATGCGGCCGGGCATTGACCCAACCATCTCTCGAACCCAGGGAACAATACTGTCCTCATACAACACGCCGACAATCTGACTGCTGGCGTCGGGTCTTGTAAAAACATCCATCTTGCCAACTGTGATGCGGCCAAGTTGATCTGCCTGTGGGAATTCGGGCAGGGCCAGTTTTGCAAACGGGCGGAACCCCACCGCCCCCGCACTGAGTGCGGCCAGTTTGAGAAAATCGCGTCGCGAGAAAAAAGAGCCACTGCCCGCTATTTGACGCTTCAACATTGTCTTCTATCTATGAAGTCCGTTTGACGGCTGGCAACTGAATGTACAAATTACCGTCTTCGATTTTTGTTTCAAATTCATCCAACGGGCGCGGCGGGGGACCACTGACGACATATCCGTGTTTGTCGAAAACTCCATTATGACAAGGACTAAAGAATTGCTCGCGTTCGGCAATCCAGCGGACACGGCAGCCAAGATGAGTGCATATATTCGACAGCGCATGATAGTTGCGTCCGTCCTCAGTTAGAACATAGACACCCACTTCTTCTTCATCTACTATCCAACCGTCCTGGCGTGTCACCCTGGGTTTTAGGAGTGTGGGTGTTCCTAATTCAATGGTTGATATAGAACTGACCTTTATCCAGTTAGCCTCATCCTGTTTTAGGGCGGGGCCAATGATGTAAGCAATGGCGGGAATACCTAATGCGGAGCCAATCAGACCACCGATCAGTGAAATGGCCACTTTCATGGCATCTCGCCGTGAGATATCTTTGTGCTCTTCCATTTGATTCTCCATTTATGAAGTTCGTTTATATGCGGGCAGCCGAATGTATAGATTGCCATTTTCGATTTCTGTAATAAATTCATCCAACGGGCGCGGAGGTGGGCCGCTGACGTTTTTGCCCGCAATATCGAAGTGTCCATCATGGCAGGGGCTGATGTAGTGCTGTTGATCAGGATGCCACGAGACTCGACAGGCAAGATGGGTGCAAATGTCTGAAAATACTCGCACATCATTCTCGGTCTTACGCAGAACATAAACTCCATAACTCATGCCTGTTCTTTCCCAACCGTTTACTTTGGTACGTGTAAATTCAAACAAGGTGGGAATCCCGATGGGATATGTGTCGAGCGGGCCGAGATCGACCACCGATTCATCCTCCGTTTTCCGAAGGGAAGGCGAAAGCAGATAGGCAATGGAGGGTAGTCCGATGGATACACCGATCAAGCTGCCGATAAAAGCAGTGGTTGTTTTGATGAAATCACGGCGGCTGAGGTCTTGTTTATGAGCCATGCCAGTTCCTTTACCTGATTTTTTTATTTCAGATCCCATTCAAAAATGCGCGTGGGGGCATCTACATCGATGATAGTGAGAGTCAGTTTTGTGGCATCTTCGAGGATGGGTTTGCCATCTTTTGTCGCGGGAAAGATCAACTTGCCTTCCACATGATGACCGCCGCGCGGTGCGTCCCAGAGAGTTGCATCCACGCTGACACCTGTATCAGTTGTGAGTGTGGCTACACTTGCAAGGTCCATGCTCAAGTCAATTGAGTGGGTGGTCAGTGCTACATCGAACTCGAGTGTGTCAGTTAGCGAGGCAAGGTTGTCGGGGGTGATTTCAAAGATAATCGCACCTTGCTCGTCAATGCGGGCGTTGGAAGAGGAATCGGACTCCGTCGAAACAGGATCAGGCTTGTCCTGAGCAGGGTCGAAGGGTTGAGGTGGGGTTTGATCCGAGGTGGAAACTGTAGAACAAGCGGCCAGGATAAGAGTCAGGGTTAAGAGAAGGGGTAGGATTAAACGTTTCATTCGGTCTCCAAAACGGATTGTAATTTTTGGACAGGTTGTAATTTCTGCCGCTCACGATAAAGAATGACTAGCATGACGATAATGCCAATGATGTTCAATCCAAAACTAACGAGCATGAATGGGCGCTGATAGCGGGTGAGGTAAGTGGCGGCGGCACTCAGGCCCAGGATTGGCAGAACATCGGTAACGTGATGGAGGCAGCAGGCAACCATCGCGGTAACCGATGTGCCACCGTTAGTTCCCATCAGCACGCCTGTGTGCCCCGTGGATGTAGTTGGAATGAACAGGCGGAAGCGCAAGATGGAATAGAGCGAAGCCTGAACGCCAAAGCCAATCCAGATCGGTACAACATACCAACGGTTGAGCAGGAATTGACTGGCGGCATATTCCCAATCTTGCGCCCAGGTGATGATGCCGAAATAAAAGCCTGCGATAAGCGAAGAGCCAAGCAGGAATGCGGCGGGTGGAATTAGATAACGTTTCACAATAACATTTCCTTTTTGTTTATGATAGTCTTTATGCCTGTGTACGTCTTGCGCCAGATTGCTATCAAAGCGATAAGCATTTTTGCTTATGCTATTCATCAATTGTTTTTATGAATGATTTTTTAAGTTCTTTCTGGGAAGAACTGGTCGGGGAAAAGGTTGGAGGAAATTACCTGGCATGGGAACGACTGCTCTACACAAATGGGGCTATTTATGAGCAAAAATGCCTGTATGATGCCGAGTAAGTTGGCTCTTAGCAGAGTGGTCTATTCATGTGATAATTGAGTCCAACAAAGGAGATAGAAAACATGACAACAACAGTTCACGACCCCGTTTGCCACATGGACATTGACCCCGCTACCGCCGCTGGCACATCCGAGTATAAAGGGCAGATGTATTACTTCTGCTCGCTGGGTTGTAAGAAATCCTTCGACAAGGAGCCCGAGAAATATCTCGGCAAAGCTGACGAACACACATATCATCACTAATATCTCTTCCACCCCTTTAAAGGCCTGTCATTTAGACAGGCCTTTTTTCTTGTTTACAAACGAGTCTTGTATAAGCAAAAAAGCCTACTCTGCAATGCGATAAACGGCGCTTAGATATTCCCGATCAAAGCCATACAATGAGGAGTGAGTTGAAATTTCAGAGCCTGATCATGTTCAAAAGATTTGTAAGTCACTTCGATGATATGGCGCTTGCCATCCTTATATGGTTGTGCGCTCTTCCATTGGTGGGATTGTTGATTCTTCCCTTCTTCGGATTGAAATTCAGCCTGCTGGTCACGGCGGGATTACTGATCGCTATTCTTGCAGTTTGCTGGGGCATCTGCTCTTGGAAAATTTTTAAGTCGTGAGGTCTTAGATCATTATGTTCACAGTTTCCATTGACCCAATCATTTTCAATATTGGCCACTTTGCCGTGCGTTGGTACGGCATCATTCTCATGATCGCTATGGGAATAGGTATCTGGCTGACGGTGCGCGAAGCCGAACGCAAAGGCTTCAAGAAGGATGACGTCTACGATGCCGCCGTCTGGATCATCGTCAGCGGATTGCTCGGGGCACGCTTATTTCATGTGCTCGATCATTGGTCGGATGAGTACGCGGTCAATCCCATCCGCGCGCTCTACATCTGGGAGGGTGGGCTGGCGATTTGGGGTGCACTCATTGGCGGGTTGATAGCTGGCGCTCTGATCGCCTGGCGACGCGGCTGGCGTTTCCCTAAATTGCTGGATGCAGCCGCACCAGGCCTGGTTCTGGCACAAGCCATTGGCCGCATTGCATGTGTGATTACAGGTGATGCGATGGGAAAACCAACCGATGGCCCCTTCGGTTTTGCATATACCAACCCGAACGTGATGGTTCCGCAACTTGGGGTCTATTACACGCCCATGCCCGTTTATGAACTCGTGGTCAATCTGGGAATTTTCGCTGTGCTCTGGGGATTACGAAAACGCAACTGGCCCGACGGGAGGTTGTTTCTCGTCTATTTGACCCTCTATAGCCTTGAGCGTTTCTTTCTGGGTTTCACCAGTTCGTATCGCATCATCGCCTTTGGGCTGGCGCAATCGCAGATCATTGCCGTGTTTGGGTTCGCCATTGGACTGGCTTTGCTGGCATGGACGCAGCGCGGGTTATTAAGTAAACAAACAATCTAAGGAGAAAAAAATGGACGAAAATTGTTACGTTGAACCAATCTACAAAACCGCTTCAATGGATCAGATTCAAAAATCAGACATTGCAACCCTGGCTGTTTGGGGCATGGGATGCGAGAACTGTGTTACACGCGTCCGCAACAGCCTGCTTTCGCTGGAAGGTGTATATGGCGTGGATGTGTTCCTGAACATGGCGGTGGCTGAGGTCCGCTACGACAGCAAGAAGCTTTCACCCGATGTATTGGTGAACGCAGTATCCAGCGCTGGCAATGATGGCCGCCACAAATATCGCGCGGAACTGATGGCAGCAGAGTAATTCAGCCAAGTTTCCAAAGGATTTATAAAATGAAAAAATCTCCCCGCACAACTCGCAAAGAAGCTCGTAGACGACAGAGCCGTATTCGTTCAGCGATCTTTGTGGTGATCGTTGTCGGTGTACTGGGACTCGCTGGCTATTATCTCAAGTCGGCCTTCTTCCGCCCTCCGCTTGAGTCGATGGCAGGCAATGTGATCGATGTGGAAGCCTCCATGAGCGGCTTTGATAAAACCGAGATTCGTATCAAAGCTGGCCAGCCTGTGACCATCCGCCTGACTAGTTTGGATAACGAGCATCATACCGATGGCGGTGGAAAGCATCAATGGGCTGTGGATGAACTGGATGTGAACATCATCGCTCAACCCGAAAGTTCAAATTATGTGACCTTCACGCCCGATAAGGCAGGTTCATTCACTTTCTATTGTGACATCTGTTGTGGCGGGAAAGCCAATCCCACCATGAATGGCCAGATCATTGTCGAGGGGTAATATGGCAATTACTTCACCCCTTCGCCGCATCATCATTCTTTCTGCATTGACTATTGTAGCAATGGGTGCGATAGCATTGACAGGCTTATGGCATCCCAACGCGCCGACCGAAGCCATGCAGATGTACCTGCCTGCAATCACCCTGCCCACTGTCATCGTAGCCGCGGCGGTTGATGGAATCAATCCGTGCGCGTTTACCGTCCTGCTGCTCTTCATCACGGCTATGCTAGCGACCATGCAGGCGGGCGGGCAGGGCATCAATGTCATTCGAGTGCGATTGCTCAGCCAGGGCGGCATCTACATCGCCGCCGTTTTCCTAACCTATCTCGCGCTGGGTGTGGGCCTGCTTAAAACATTGGATTTCTTTACGCGTCAACATCTCCCCGCTCGGATCGGCGCGCTCGCCGCCATCCTGTTCGGTTTATGGATGCTCAAAGACTTCTTTCTCCCAGACTTGGGATGGCGATTACAGGCCCCGTCTCAAATCGGGAGAACGGCTCAAGAGATGGCGAAAAAGGCCACCGTCCCCGCCTTGATCGTGGGAGGCTTTCTAATCGGTTTGTGCACCGTGCCATGCAGTGGAGCAGTTTATCTTGGCGTGCTTAGTCTGCTTGCACTCCAGCCCTCGGCATTTCTTGGATATAGTTACCTCGTGCTTTACAACTTGATTTTTGTCCTGCCGCTGGTTGTTATCCTCATTGCCGCATCCGCACGCCCGACTTTGAATCGCCTCGCGCATTGGAATCTACATCACAAAGAATGGATGCGGCTGGCATTAGGAGGCGGGGTCGTTGTGATGGGACTCGTGATTTTGGCAACAGTGTGACCGTCCAATCTTCAAGAGACCTTTGACCCATCTTCACCATCTCTTTACAAACGTTGTTTATACTGAAAACATAACATACGAAAGGAGACATATACCATGATGGGCTTTGGATTTCTCTTCATGCTCGCGCTAATCGCTTTGCCAGTTGTTCTCGTAGTAGTACTGGTAGCCAAACTCAGCAGCAATAAATAACATTGTTACATCTTCTCCTCCTGCGGGGCTGTCCTCAAAAGACAGCCCTATTTTTGTTAAACACGAAGTATATAAAGAGCACCAAGGTTTTAAACCTTGGTGTACTTCGCGCCCTTTGTGTTTAGTGTATTTCTGCTCCTCACCATAAGCGAAAATGCCTACCTTCCAATGGTGGATTTGGCGCTTAGTCTTTAACACCCCTCCGTCTATACTGGGAACAACAGAAAGTACACAATGAGCACGTTAATGCCTTTTTTAGCTCTGGATCAAACTTGCGAGCAGGTTCTGGCATGGGTCAACCGACTGGTAACCGGCGCTGGCTTCCGTGCAGTGCAGACCTTTGATCTACAGGTGGCTCGCCTGGCTCATCCCGATTGTCCCTGCCCACATCATGAAACCGATGACTGTAATTGCCAGATGATTGTCCTGTTAGTCTACGGGAATCAAGGCGACCCTGCCACACTGGTCATCCATGGACAGGATGGCAAAACCTGGCTTTCCATCGCAGTCCCAGTGGGCGGGCATGGAAATCACCATTTGGAAGCGACCATCCGTCGCACCCTTGTGCCTCACCGCGTTAACACATCATCACCGATTGAGGTGGTTCATGAAACCCGATCAACGGTCTGAAATCATCCGCCGTTTACGTTGCGCAGCGGGACATTTGAACGCAGTAATCGAAATGGCGGAAGCAGGCCAGCCCTGCGAGCAGGTGCTTCACCAACTTGGCGCAGTTGATGCGGCCATCCGCGCGGCTGGATCAAAACTGATTATTTGTCAGGCTCAATCTATCCAAACCATTATTCTAGACAGTTCTTCGCCTAAACAACGGCTTGCCGAATTACAACATCTCCAATCCTTGTATACGATTTTCCTCCACTATCCAAACCATCACATCGAGGTTTCTCATGAGTAACACTCTTACTGAAATATCCCTGCCCATCTCTGGTATGACCTGCGCCTCCTGCGTCTCGCATGTGGAAAGCGCACTTAAAGAATTACCGGGAATATCGAACGTAGTCGTCAGCCTGGCGACCAACAAAGCGACTCTCTCTTACGATCCCCAACGTATCAAACTGGATGATATGCGGCTTGCCGTTGAAGATGTCGGCTATTCCATCCCGACTGCTGAACTGACTCTCGATATACGCGGCATGACTTGCGCTTCGTGTGTGGATCATGTGGAAGGGGCTTTGCGTGAACTGAATGGAGTGACCGCTTCTGTCGTGAACCTTGGGCTGGGCACTGCTAAAGTGACCTTTATCCCCGGGTTGGTTTTAGTCAGCGCCATGAAGCGCTCCGTGCGCGAAGTGGGCTACGAGGCACAGGAACGCAGTGAGGGCACAGATGCCCTCGACCGCGAACGCAAGGTGCGCGAAGACGAAATAAAAATTCAAGGACGCAACCTGATCATCGCGGGAACGATTGGCCTAGTCGTCATGATCGGCACATTCTACGAAATGCTTGGGCCGCTCAAAGCCTTCGTTCCCGTTTGGCTTTCTTATAAATGGGCCATTGGTTTATTGACCACACCAGTTGTATTTGGGCCGGGACGGCAGTTCTTCTCCAACTCTTGGCGCGGACTCAAGCATGGTGTCACGGATATGAACCTGCTCTACGCAACCGGTATCGGTGCAGCCTATGGCATTGCAGTCATTAACACCTTATTTCCCAAAGCTGGATTCGGCGGCGAAGGCGCAACCTTCTTCGAGAGCGCGGCGTTACTGACTGGTTTCATCATCCTGGGCCGCTGGCTTGAGGCTTTAACGCGGGGTAAAACGTCAGAGGCGATTCGCAAATTGATGAAGCTCCAGCCCAAAGTCGCGCGCGTGATGCGAAATGATAGAGAGGAGGAAATTCCCGCAGACGAGGTCGAACCTGGGGATGTGATCCTTGTCCGCCCTGGTGAATCCATCGCGGTGGATGGTCAGGTATTCGAAGGTTATTCAGCAGTTGATGAATCGATGTTGACTGGTGAAAGCTTGCCTGTTGAAAAGAAGTCAGGCGATGCGGTGATTGGTGGGACGCTTAACAAAACTGGCGCCTTCAAGTTCAAAGCGACACGTATTGGCAAAGAGACCGCGCTCGCGCAGATCATAAAACTGGTTGAAGATGCGCAAGCCAGCAAAGCGCCAATCCAAAAACTGGCCGACTGGGTGGCGGGGCATTTTATTTTGGGTGTGCATTTGCTGGCTGTGGTCGTGTTCATCTTCTGGTTCTTCTTTGGATACCAAATGTTCTTCGATCCAAATTCGAGCTTCATCCTGTCGCCCTACAAACTGGGTGAGATCGGCGTGTTTGGGTTCTCATTATTGCTGAGTGTTACAGTGTTGGTCATCTCCTGCCCATGTGCGGTGGGGCTGGCAACTCCATCTGCCATGATGGCTGGGACAGGCAAGGGTGCGGAATTTGGTGTGCTCTTCAAAGGTGCCGAAGCCATCGAGAACACCAGCAAGTTGCAGACCATTGTGTTCGACAAGACGGGAACGTTGACCAAAGGTGAACCATCGGTGACGGATGTAGTAGCAGGTTACGAATGGAAACTGGAGTGCCAGAAGCTTTCATCCACAACCTTGCAAACTGAAAATGTTCTCCGACTTGCCGCTATCGCTGAGAAAAATTCGGAACATCCATTGGGTGAAGCAATCGTGCATGGAGCAGAAAGTCGCGGTTTGGAAGTCGTCGAACCCGATTCATTCAACTCCATTCCGGGTCATGGTGTGGAGGCAAAAGTTGAAGGAACAGAGATCCTGCTCGGCAACCGCAAGTTGATGAAGGAACGTGATGTGGATTTCTCAGCCATGATATCGCAAGCGGAAGCGCTGGAAGTTGACGGCAAGACCGTCATGTTTGTGGCAGTTGATGCGCAACCTGCCGGTCTCATCGCTGTTGCTGATACACTCAAGGAATATTCAGCCGAAGCAATAAAACATTTGCATAAACTCGGTCTCGAGGTGGTCATGATCACCGGCGACAACCGACGCACAGCGGAAGCCATTGCAAGAAAAGTTGGAATTGATCGTGTGCTTGCCGAAGTCCTGCCACAGGATAAAGCCGAAGAAGTGAAGAAGCTTCAGGCGCAGGGCAAAAAAGTTGCCATGGTGGGTGACGGTGTGAATGATGCCCCGGCGCTGGCTCAGGCCGAAGTTGGTATGGCAATTGGCTCAGGTACAGATGTAGCCAAGGAAACAGGTGACATTATCCTGATCAAGGATGATATCCGCGATGTGGTGGTTGCGTTGGAAGTGGCCAAGGCTACGATGCGCAAGGTCAAGCAGAACTTGTTCTGGGCCTTCTTCTATAACACACTGGGAATTCCTCTGGGAGCTGGTTTATTTTATGCTTTCGCCTCAGTTGTCATCAGCCCCGAACTAGCTGGCTTGATGATGGCTGTTAGCTCCATCTCGGTGACACTCAACACACTTCTGTTGAAAGGCTTCAAACCGTCAGTCGCACGCGGACACAAACCCCGACAGGGAAGTGGCACTTCACAATTGCGCCCTGCCACAGCTTCGGTTGGAAATGATTGATTGACTGTGTGAACCGTCCCGCAGGTTTATTCCTAAAGCAGTTTGTACCCAGTAATCTACGGGATGTTCTTCACATGGCTATGCAATAAATTAAAAGGAAATCAAGCATGGAACACGAACAAGTCGAAAAGGAAATAGCCCGGAAGAGTGCGTTTATTTATTTGCCGATTTCAATTGGCTCGGCATTGCTTTTTCTTCTGGCAACCGCATTCAGCGGTGACTACCCGATCACAACACGCATAGGTGGGATGGTCTGGATTGGCTTATTGACTCTGATCGTTTCAATGCCAATCGTTATTTCACGAGTCAAGAAACAGCTTCAAGGCAAGCTGTAATGATTTCCGGCTAAAAGACCGACTCACCCAAAGATTAATATTATGGATCTGCCTTTTTCACGCCGCGACTTTCTCAAAGCTTCGAGCGCTGGCCTGCTGGGGCTGTTTCTGGCAGACCTGCGCCTTGACCTTGTCCTTGCTGCTGGAACTCCCAAACAGGGGCGCATCACGTTGAGCGGCGTTGAACTATTAAGCGAACCATTCTATAATGCCAAAAAGATACGCGCCTTTGGCCGGGACGAGATTGTGGAAATTACCGCTGAAACTGAGGGCGACAAAGGCTATGGCAATCCATTCAATGCAACCTGGTACCTTGTTAACAATGAAGGTTACATCTACTCTGGCATGGCTCAACCGGTTGAAACGCTCCATCAACTTACTGTGATTGAATTGCCGGCGACAAACGTACTTGGTGAGATCACGGTTCCGTTGTGCGATACCCGGCGTGATCCGAGCATTCTGGCGAAACGCGGCTACCGTATTTATTATTCGACCACTCACTGGGTCACCGATGTAATTGTGAATCGCAGCGAGAAAAGCGCCTGGTACAAGATTTACGACCGCCAAATAAAGGAATCGCTTTATGTGCCGGCGCACGAGATGCGCCTGATAGCACCTGGTGAACTCGACCCGCTCTCCCCCGATGTACCGGAGAAGGATAAATACATTTATGTTGACCTGGCAAACCAGTTGGTGACGGCCTTTGAAGGTGAAAAACCTGTGCTGACAGTACGTTGTTCCAGCGGTAGTGAAGGAACAACCACGCCTGAGGGCGAGTTCCGCACCGATCACAAGGGACCCAGTATTCATATGACCAATGAAGGCGACGCCGACAGCAATATTTATCATTTGCCTGGTGTGCCCTGGGTTTCGTTCTTTACCGGCAGCGGTGTAGCCTTTCATGGCACGTACTGGCATAACGACTATGGCCGACCACGCAGCCGGGGCTGTGTGAACTTAACTCCAAGCGACGCGAAATTCATTTATCGCTGGACCCGGCCCCAAGTCCCGCCTGAAACGCAGTATCTATTAAAGCTGGGAGAGGGAACTTTGGTCAAAGTCGTCTCAACCACTTCATAAGCAGTTTTATATCCATCTCTTCAGGAGCAAAGTATGAGCAGAATCAAGGTTTCGAAAACCGCATCAACAAGTGAATCGCAGAAAAGTAGGGAATGGCCGGCTGTTGTATATTTTTGGTCATTTGGATTGGCAACCCTGAGTTATGCAGTCGCCAGAATGCTCCTGGATGGACAGCCGCATCCGTATCACTGGGGAGGTGCGTTAATTGGCGGCATCGTTGGGATTCCGCTTGGCTGGCTATGGTATCGCTGGCGTGGTGACCTTTTCTAGATTCTTTCAGAAGCCAACCCTGAATTTACGCATCGTATAATGTGGTGGATTCAGGACGTATCTTGTTGAAAAATTTATGGAATGATGCCCAATTGCTGAAGTTGTGTTAACGCCGGCTCGAAGTCCGGATGAACCTTAAGCGCGGAACGAAGATCTTTGATAGCCCCTTTAGCGTCGCCCGAAGCCTCACGTGCCAAAGCGCGCCAATAATAACTTTCCTCGAGAACCGGTTCGCTCATTGCATCCAGAGTTGTGCTGGCCAATTCGATGACATCCTGATATCGCCCGCTATAGTAATAAGCCCAATATGGCCCGGTCTGATACCACATCATGCGCCATGGTCGTTCTTTTTCTGGGATGTCTGGATAAAGCGCAAAGGCCTCATCATAAGCTGACGCAGCGCCTGAAAAATCCTGCAAGCTTACCAGGTTGGTGCCACGATTGAACCACGCGAAAAATTGATCCCGTCCATTGAGTGCGTAAATTTCATCAGATGCCTTTTGTGCAGCATAACGGTAGTTGAATTCCTCGTCTGCATGAGGACCTAAAATTTCCATGACGTCATCTTCGTTTTCAGACGGGTAAATCGCGAGGTAAGTGAAATTAAATGCCCGCCAGTATGACTCAAAATCTTCGTAGCCCATCCCTTGGTCGGGGCCGTAGTAGGAATCCTGGAATGTAAATTGCTGATCTGGATCGCTGTATCCGGTCACCAACACATAATGACCCATCCAGCCCTCGAAGTCGCGTCCCTCGAAACCTTTTTCGATAATGACTGGAAATCCTGCCGCTAAAAAGCGCTTGAGCAATTCAATTTCTCCACCGACCCTGAGTGCAACCTGCAACTGGGTATTTGATTCAACATAATCAGCCAGTTCATATGGCGCTACATTCTTGTCGCGTGGATTTGGCTTGGTAAAGTCCGCGATGATACGCTGGTTGCCATCCCACTTCCAATACGAAAGTGCCATCGCCAGAGTGGCGGGACCGCAGTTATTCCAGGTCTGGTATTCATGCCGGACACCTGTGAGCCGTATACTTTTCGGAATCGGTGTTAATGTTTGGGTTGGAGTAGGCTGTGGAAGGTTTGATGGTGCATCTGGTGTTGAATTGGTGGGAATAGGAGTTGATTGAATGACAGCCCCGGTTTGCGAAACTGCATCTTCCTCAGGGACAAAGATCACTTCTTCTGGAGGCGAAAGAGCGTACTTGATGCGCGCCATCAACTCGGCTACCCGCCAGCCGACTCGTTCCTGAACCGTAGGCAAACGATAAATTGCAGGAATTCCCAGGATAACTATAATAAATAGAATCAAGAAAGAACTGGAAAATTTAAGTTTTTTCATTCAACACCGCTAATATTTCTCGAACCTTGCTTGTTGGATGAATAAACTATTTTTCTTTGCCATCCTGTTCCAGTAAGACTTTTGCTTTCTTGCGAAGAACCTCCCGGGACTCGCGATATTCCTGTTCTTCAATCTCCTCCTTTTCATAAGCCTCGTCTAAACAAGCGATTTCATTGATAGCCTGATTGAAATCCATTTCAGTATCTGGTTGATCGTCAACCTCTTCGTCTAACTCATCAGACCGGCGCCACCACCAAATTCCATAGCCCATGATCACAAGACCAAGACTTCCAACACCAGTGGCAAGCGGAATGGCCGAAACTTCTGTACTGTTGCTTTTGTCACCCTCAACGAATGAGACCTCGACAATTTTCCCTATACTTATGTTTGAAAAGGAATAGACGAGATAGGAATTGCCGTCTTCAAGTGTCATTCGTTCCGGCCCAGCCAGGCCCGTTCCCTGAAGCGAAACATTTGCATCCTCTTGCACCAGAAAGTTCATACGAAGGATATTCAATGGCGAAATATACCTATATATTCTCTGTTCGGAAAAAGGAGTCAGATAACTGACTACGATCTGCGCCGATTGTGTTCCAGGCAGGACGGGATAGGTGTCAGCAAATCCTCCATCGAATTTGACAAAGCGGTTCTGGTCATCGGGTTTGAAAAAGATAAAATCAGCATCGGGTGGAAGCGGGAATTTGAGCGTTGCCGATTTATCTCCATCCAATTTGTAAACATCCTTAACCGTGCGTTCACCGTTATTAGAAAGTATATATATCTCCTTTGTCTCCAGCCCGTCTTCAGCGTAGTTGAACAGCACGTGCATTTGATTCACCTGCACATCCGATACATCAGATGTGCTTTCGTAAACTGGCACATCGATTACGGCCTGCAGGGATTTCATGTCCGACGGAACTGTATCCGAAAAATAAGTTACTCCGTCATAGATCGCCATAACAGCATATTGAGAGTTTGCATCAAAGGGCACATCGCTGAAAAAGAACGAACCATCCGCCTGGGATTGCCCATGCAGCATCCCGGCTCCTGTGTCATTCTGAAGAATGTGCAACATCACATCCGATACGCCTTTCACCATTGCCCCGCTGTTCTGGTTGATGATCGTTCCTGTGACTTTACCCGTTGAGCCGGCAGGCGGCATCTCAGTTTGTGCAAGAACAGGATAAGTTGTTATTACTGATAAAGCCACCATACTGATCACTAAATAAATAGCGATTCTCTTCATGGCTAAACAACCGCTTCCGCTCGGACCTCGAGCCTGATTCCGCAAGACGGACAGAATTGATCATTCGCCCGAACTTTTTTCCCGCAGGATGGACACAGTTCGTTCTTAACTGGCGAACCGCACTTGGCGCAAAAATGTTGACCAGCCTCCATGGGTGTGCCACACTTTTCACACGCAGCCTTCGCTTGATGCGCCGCGCGGCGAGTCTGGATTAATGCTTCGAGTTTGCGGTCTTCTTCTTGTTGTTGTTCGATTACCTGAGCTGCCTCGACCATCAATCGTGCTCTCAGGGGTGTGTAATCTTCCTCATCCACCTTGCCAGTTTTGAAATCAAAATCAAGATCGCGCAAGGCCGATATGACCGTCTCGCGTTGGCCTTCCTTTTTTATGTGGAGTTTTGGAATCTGCGCCTCTTTCCGAAAATTTTTTCGAAAAGGCAGGCTGACAAAATATAGCGAAGCGCCAAGCAGTACCAAACCGATCAGAATAGAAGGTATTTCCATAACAAATGCTCCGTGGTTAATCCATTTCGCGAATTTCGCGCTCGATCTTTTTCAATATCTCATCCGGGATCTGAGGCAGTGGGGCGGAAATTGCTGGGGCAGTTTTCTGCTTCCGCCAATTCCTCAGGATTTCATAGACAATGCCCAGCCCAAGTAATATCGCGATTAGCGGCAGGAACCAAACCAAGGAGGTGAATCCTTTCCGCTGTGGTTCAGCCAGTACACGCTCGCCGTATTGTGCAACAAAGTAATCAATAACCTGTTGGTCGGTCCAACCTTCAGACAACTGATCACGGATTTGCGCGCGCCAATCCTCACACGCCTTGGTCTCGCAGACATCCAATAGTGTGTTGGGGCAAACCGGGCAATAGAGTTGCTTGGCGACTCGGTTGACATCGTTGGCAGTGGGATAACCAGGTTGCCCCTCCTGTGCAAACACTGCGGAGGCCACAAAAAGACTCGCCAGGATCGTGATCAAAAACAATACAAGTTTTCGTTTTATATATCGCATGGCAGACCTTCTTATTTAAGGCTGAGAAGTGATGACTTCCGGCTTGAGAACATAGGTGGCTTCGCGTTTGAGGGGATTGCTCCAGGTCGCAATCAGTGTGCCTAAGATCATCACGATGCCGCCGATCCACACCCAGTTGATCAGAGAGTTGACGTAGATCTTGAAAGTTGCAGATGTTCCGTCGTTGTTCCAGTCCAGCAACATCACATAAAAATCCATGCCAGGCGTTGAATAGACGCCGGGTACAGTGACAGGTTGCTCCTGAACAATGAAGAAATCGCGGCGTGGATTCACCTCGCGGATCAGCTTCCCATCCTGATAAACGAGCCCAACCGCTTCCACAATATCCCGGCCATCCGAACCGGGATAACCCAGCATTCTTTGGAACTCGAACTCATAGTTGCCAATGCTCAACGATTCGCCTTGCGAAATCGTTCCCTGGGTTTCCAGTTTGAAGAAGGCATCGCCGATAATGCCCGTCGCGATCAGCACCACGCCGAGGTGGATGATATATCCACCATAACGGCGATGATTGCGTCCGATCAGGTTGAATAATGCGGTGAACACATTTTCGCTACGTGTTGCATGCCGCGCCTGAACGCCTTTCCAAAATTCAGCCAGGATCAAGCTCAGGGTAAATGTAACCAGCCAAAGGCCGAAGATGGAAGCGGGGTGCATCCGATGGGAGAATCCCCAGATGGCGGTTATCCCAAGCGAGGCTACAAATGGAATCCAGATCGTTTTCCCAAGTGTACGCGCAGCCTGCTTGCGCCATGCCAGGAGCGGAGCGACTCCCATCAACAAGACGAGCACGAAGAAGAGCGGCCCAGTCACGCGCTGGAAGTAAGGGGGACCGACGGTGATCTTGGTGCCGGTTGCAAGTTCACTGATGAGCGGAAAGACCGTCCCCCAGAACACTGCAAAAGTGACTGCAAGGAAGAGCATGTTTTGCAGGACGAATGCTGCTTCACGTGAAATGAAACTTTCAAGCGTATGTTCTGATTTCAACGTATCCCAGCGCAGGTAGAGGATGGTCAATGAACCGAGGAAGGTAAGGCCAATGAAGATAAAAAAGGCCGGGCCGAGAGCGGTCTTGGAAAACGCATGGACGGAACTGATCACGCCAGTACGGGTGATAAAAGTACCGAACAGAGAAAGTGAATAAGTAAGGATGATGAGTGCCATATTCCACTTTTTCATCATGCCGCGCTTTTCGGTCATCATCACCGAATGAAGGAAAGCCGTGCCAGTCAGCCAGGGCATGAGCATGGCATTCTCAATCGGGTCCCAGCCCCAAAAGCCTCCCCAACCGAGCACATCGTAGGCCCAGCGTCCACCAAGGATCAGGCCGATGGTGAGGAAGATCCATGCAAATAGTGTCCAACGGCGGGTGGTGAGAATCCACTCGTCTTTGCGCGATTGACCTGTCATCAACGCTGCAATGGCAAAAGCAAAAGGAATGACAAAACCGGTAAAGCCGAGGTAGGTGGTCGGTGGGTGGCCGATCATGCCAAAGTGTCGTAAGAGCGGGTTCAATCCATTTCCATCCTCTGGCAAGTAAGACATCGCATTGCCAGGCTGGAACAGGGCCTGGGTCAGTTCAGCTGCCCCTTCGACATGCCATAGGCGCATGAAGGGATTGGTAATGAAGAGCACCAGACCTACAAAAAAGGTGGTCGTAAACATGGAAACAAAGATGACGTAGGGCATTAATTCGCGATCTCGTTCCCATTTGCGCAGCAGGACAATACCGACAAACCCAGCCATCAGCCAGGCCCAGAAAAGCACCGAGCCCTGTTGACCACCCCACAACGCAGTCACGCGCAGGAATGAAGACATGGCGCGGCTTGAAACATCGTAAACATATGCAAGCGAGAAATCAAAGGTGTACAGTGCATATACAACGACAAGGACAGAAACGGTCAGCAGCGGGAAGACTAACAGAGATGCGTTTCGTGCGCTGTCCACCCAGGGCGGGCGTTGATACCATCCTCCATATAGCGAGGCAAAGGTAGAGTAAAAGCTAAAGATAAAAGCAATCGTGAGGGCGATCAAGCCAATGTCAGCAAGCATGGAATACTCCAAATTTTATGGATATGGTTCTGCCAATAATTCTTCGATCTTTTCATCGAGTTGAGGGGATTTCATCGGGCCAATGTGAACACCGCGCAATTCACCATTCTTGGCGACGAAGAATGTTTCTGGAACGCCCTGAATGTTATATGCCTGTGCGATGCGCGTACCAATGTCCGGGCCGTTGAGATAAGTAATGTCAAATTCATCGATGTACGCCAGCGCTTCTTTTTCCGTATCCACCCAATCCACACCGATGAAGACCACGCCTCTGCCTTCATACCTGCGCCAGGTCGCTTCCAAATAGGCCGCCTCTTCCCGGCAGGGTGGACACCACGAGGCCCAGAAATTTACGATCACCACCTGGCCGCGCAGATCGCTCAACGTCACTGTGCGTCCGTCAAAATCAGTGATTGTAAAGTCAGGAGCCATGCCGCTTTCGCGCGGGCCCGCTTGTGCTTTTTTCAACCCCAAGGCCAACAATCCCAGGATTGCCAGAATAGCCGCAAAAGCGATGATGATCCCGATATTGTTACGGCGGGCAGTCGGAGGTGACTGCACTTCCTCTTCGTTTGTTGATAGCTGGCTCATGGCAGCTTATCTCGCTCGGGGGCGGTTGCGATGGGTGAATGATGTTGGTGTTGGGAATGAGGTTCGGTTGAGGAATGCTCATGTCCCATATATTTCATCATTAGCAAATGTGAAATTGGGCAGAGCAGGATCATTCCATAGAACAATACATTGCTCAATGGAATTTTGAATAAAGATACCGCTGCAATCCCTGCAATCGGGATCAAACAGCATAAGATCATGATCCATACGTGTGACTTTTTCATGGGTAATCCTCCAGGATTTGTTTGAGTGCTTCATCTGCAATGGAAGGTTCAGCTGCCAGCCAGATGATTAGATTTTTTGATTGGAAATAAAAATGCTTTTGCCCCATCCCATCTAATGCATAGACCGTTCTCCCGCCATTCTTGAATTCCTTTATTGGAGTAAAGGGCGATCCGCCTGCTGATATTTTGTCTCGCATGGCGCTGACCATATCTGCGGCCATGAAGTTGAATGGTGCGCCACCAACCCACAGAGCTGCCTTTTGATCACCGTATACCCCAACTGCGCCCGAGGTTAGAGGAAAGTGGTTCTTGTGCAGCATGTCGAACTCTTCGGTTGCCTGTGTTCCCGTCATTTTTGTGCTGAGGGATAAACCCGCAACCTGATCAGGTAAAAAGGCGGCTGTTGGATGAGTCATCAAGTTGTTGAAATATATCCACATTCCCGCGGCAAAAAACAGCAACAAGCCAACCCCGACTAAAGTTATTGAAGCAACACGTTTCATCGAAGTCTATTATCAATTTCAGTGCGAACTTTCACAAGCGCTAAAAGGCGCGTCGGCCTCATAGGCAATTTTGCGTATCCATAAAGTTGAAGAGTCTGCAATTGGGAATAGCGAGTCAAATTGCTTATATAATGATGATGCCGCACGAATTTATAGTCTCTTTTGGCGATAGTCTTGAACTGGATCAAGCCGACCTGTCGGACTTGCGTGTTCATGATGGTTTTTCGTTATTGTGATATACCCAAATTTATAGAGCGAGACACAATGAAATTAATTAAACTATTTAGCATTCTGTTTGTGGTTATTCTTCCGCTGATTTTTTATTCACCAGTCACAGCCCAGGATGGGGAAGAGGATGAGCCTTACTATATCGTTCAGGAAGGCGATTCGCTTTGGGAGATCGCGGCGCGTTTCGGGGTAACCCTCGAGGATTTGCAACAAGCGAACAACATCACTGATCCCGGCCAAGTAGTAATTGGCGCTCGTTTAGTGATCCCGGGTTTGACCGGTGTAGGCGGACATTTAGATACTGTCACAATCGCTTATGGAGAGACCATTCGCAGCTTAAGTCGTCGTTATGTTCTTTCAGATGCAACCCTGGCCCGCTTGAATCACATTGTCAGTCCTTCTGAGTTATTTGCTGGTGCAACACTGATCGTCCCCCTAACGGAGAATCAAAATTCATCCTCTGCAGAACGCGTTAATTTAGCCTCGGGCCAGTCTATGCTGGAACTATCTGTACTGCGTGGCGAAGACCCCTGGTCACTGGCGCTGGATAATAACTTGCCGGGCACATGGGCAGGTCTGCCGGGTGATGTGCTCCAGGTTGCCGGTGAATCTCCAGCGGAAGCGTCAACTGGTTTGCCGGGAGCAATCACAAAGGTCGAAGTGGAGCCGCTGTTTATGATCCAGGGTGGGACAACGGTGATCAAAGTCTATGCACCGCCGGGTATTAAGATGAGTGGCTCGCTGGTTGATCGCGCCTTGAATTTTTTCCCGCAGGATTATGGCTATGTTGCACTACAGGGCATCCATGCCATGACGTCACCCGGTCTTTATCCACTGACGTTAGAGGGTGAGCTATCCGATGGAGAACACTTTTCTTTTTCGCAGAATGTGCTTGTTCAGGATGCGAACTTTCCTTATGATCCCAGCCTGCAAGTTGATCCGGTCACCGTTGACCCGGCAGTGACGGGGCCTGAAAGTGAACTGTGGGCATCATTGGGCATTCCCGTCACACCAGAGAAAATGTGGGATGGGCTATTTTCGAGTCCTGTGCCGCCTGAATTCACTCAATGCTGGCCTTCCCTTTTTGGCAATCGGCGCTCATATAACGGCAGCACTTATGACTATTTCCACAGCGGTCTGGATTTCTGCGGGCAGGTTGGAACTGAACTTTATGCCAGTGCGCCCGGCAAAGTTGTTTACACCGGCGAATTGACTGTACGCGGGGGTGTTGTGGTGATTGACCACGGTTGGGGAATTTATACAGCTTATGACCACCTCTCAAAAATCCTTGTTCAAGTGGGTGACATGGTTCAACCCGCACAAGTGATCGGGTTGGGTGGAGCAACAGGCCGCACGACAGGGCCGCACCTGCATTGGGAGGTGTGGGTGGGTGGTGTCCAGATTAATCCCGCAGACTGGTTGGCGCGTGCCTATCCTTGATAAGCCAAAGCACTTATCCGCGAACAGGCAAAAACGCGCTTCGGTATTCTCTGCTAATCTCATACAATCAATCGAAATGATCTCCCTGTAAAGAAGATTCATCCTTGTATTGAAGAGAGGCGCCATGCCAAGCCGGTTGACTCAAATTCTGAAATTACTCACCGTTGTGCTTGTCACTATTTTCATTGTCGGTGGCGCGGTACAGTTACTGGCTACTGACTCGTATCTGGCTTTCGAATACGGCAAGGCAAGTTTTCCGCCTGACCCATTTGGTTACACTCAACAACAGCGTTTCATCCTTGCCTCAACCAACATTCATTATGTGCGCGCGCATCTGCCCGGTGACGAGCTCTCAAAACAATTCCTGAACGGTTTGCCTGTTTACAATCCACGCGAAGTGTCACACATGGCAGACGTACTGGCAGTCTTTCAATCTGTTTTGCATGTCTGGCGGGTTGCCCTCATTCTGCTCATATTACTGAGCTTCCTCCTTTGGGAAAAAGGAGAGCGGAAGGCGCTCGCTTCAGCAATTCAATCGGGCGGACTGTTGACTTCCGGGATCATCCTGTCAATTGCCTTACTGGCAATCTTCGGCTGGCAATTTTGGTTTGAAGCATTCCATCTGTTTTTCTTCAAACCGGGTTCATGGCTGTTTTCCTATTCCGATACGCTCATCCGCCTCTTTCCGGTGGAGTTTTGGTTCGATGGAACACTGACGATTGCTATTCTAAGCCTGGCCACAGGATTATTGTTTGCTTTGGTTGGTTGGCGTGGAAGGCGCGTGCTGGCAGAAATGCGTACTTAGGAAAGCAACCTATTTGCAGCCAGGTTGAACGCCAAAAACATTTGTGAAGGTAAGCCCGGCGAGAGATTGCCGGGCTTTTTGAGTAGCTAGTTTTGCCTATATTGGTCGCGCCGATTTGCGCCCATGCCCGAGATGGATGATCTTATTCTATGTCTACGAAAGGAAATGTGACATGAACACTGAATTGATCTTTCGTATCGCGCTGGCAGTTATCGGGACTATTTATACTGCCATCCGTATTTATTACACGCGCCTAGCCATGCAATCGGATAGGAGTTTCTTTCGCCCACGCGGTGACCTTCGCCAGCTTATGTTTGGCACATTGGGCTTTTTGAATATTGTGCCAACAGTTATCTACATCGTTGCGCCTGAGCAGCTTGCCTGGGCGGCGCTGCCCTTGCCATCAGGCTGGCGATGGCTGGGCGTTGGTTTAGGTCTGGTAGGCATCTTTTTCCTCCTTTGGGTTCATCATACCCTCGGTAAAAACTTCTCTGTGCCGGGAGTTATGAAGGAACATCAGTCATTCATTACGGTCGGGCCATACCAGTTGGTGCGGCATCCCATGTATACAGCCCTCTTTCTTGTCACCATCGTCTATTTCCTGATCTCAGCAAACTGGTTTATTGGGCTGATCTGGACTAGCTGGATTGTTGGTACCGTCGTCAGCATGATTCGAGACGAAGAGGCCGCTTTGATCGAGAAGTTTGGTGATGAGTACCGGGCATACATGCAGCGCACAGGTCGTTTTTTGCCGCGCATATTCCAAGGCTGAATGAAAAGCATTCATCTCAAACTCATGAACAATTTGGGGTAGATAACTCAGCACCTGCGCACTCATAGTTGCATTTCAGTTCAGACCAACCCCGGCAGTTACTTATCGGCTTTTCATTTCAAATAGGTAGTTTTGCCTACATTAATTGCGCTGTTTTGCGCTTCTGCCCTGACTCGTTCGGTACTATATTGTAAATATGCATAAATCCATTACTCCAAAAGGAAACTGACCGTGTCTCTTGCGCGTCGTAATCTCTTTCATGACAAAACCCGTCTAGCTCTAAGTATTTTCGGCGTGGCTTTGGCTGTCATGCTGATCCTGATACTCAAAGGCTTTCTGACCGGGATGAATCGTCAAATCACCTCGTACATCGACCATTCGCCCGGCTCGATCATCCTGGCGCAGGAGGATGTGGTCAATCTGCTCGGAGCAACCTCCCTGTTGCCAGAGGGAATCGCCCAGAGAGCAGAAACAATTCGAGGCGTGGATGAAG
The DNA here is from genome assembly GCF_057083605.1 of Candidatus Villigracilis sp. Lineage (NCBI taxonomy): Bacteria > Bacillati > Chloroflexota > Anaerolineae > Anaerolineales > Candidatus Villigracilaceae > Candidatus Villigracilis > Candidatus Villigracilis sp. The sequence continues at coordinate 23,528 of NZ_JBXMTI010000035.1, forward strand.
CGGTCCCCATCCTCTCACAGTTTGTCATTCTCGACTTGCATGATAAAAAACAACCTGCTTACATGATCGGATATGAACCAAAGCAGGGCGGCGGTCCCTGGGAACTGACCGCAGGACGCGAGCCGCGTTCGAAGCGGGAAATAGTCTTTGATCGTATTTTCGCTGACCGCCATGACCTAAAACTTGGAGATGAGGTTGAGGTCATGGGAAAAGACTTCACCGTTGTCGGCTTATCAAATGGGACTACCTCCTGGATGACCAGTTATTTCTTTGTGCGAAAAGAGGCAGCGGAGGATTTACTGTTGGTTTCGGATGCGACCAGCTTCCTGTTGCTAACAACCTCGGATGGTGCGAATCTGGATGACATCATTCAACGATTAAACAATCTGTCCGGGGTTAATGCTCTGACCAAAAAGGAAATGGCTGCCAATGATCTCAAATTGTTTGCTAAAGTTTTCTCGGCCCCTCTCAAGCTAATGGTTGGCATCGCCTTCCTGGTTGGGACAATGATCGTTGGCTTGATCATCTACACCGCTACAGTTGAGCGTCAACGCGAGTATGGTGTCATCAAAGCCATAGGAGCGAAAAATCGCTACCTCTATCAAATCGTGGTGACACAGGCGTTGTTCGCATCGATAGCTGGGTCAGCACTCGGCATCTTGTTGGCGAATGGCGCGGCTCAATGGATCATGTCTGCCCGCCCTCAATTTCTGATCGTCTTCGACCCTGTTGATAGCGGGCAGGCATTGCTTGCCGGCCTGGGCATGGCGTTGATCGCATCCATTTTCCCAACCCGTGTGATGGCCGGCCTTGCACCGGCGGAGGTCTTCCGCAAATGATCAGGCTGGCTTTCCGCAACCTTTTTCAGAACAAAGCCCGCCTCATCATTTCTGTTGGCGGAGTGGCGCTTGCATTGCTGCTCATCCTTTCGCTGGATGCGATATTCACCGGCGTTGAACGACAGGTCACAGCCTACATTGAACACAGCGGCGCAGACATTTGGGTCTCGCAGGCTGACGTGCGTAACATGCACATGGCCTCTTCATCATTACCGGATTCCATCGCAAGGAAAGTGAAGTACGTGCCCGGCGTTGCCTCGGTCACACCCATCCACTATCTGACGAACAACGTGGTCGCGGGTGACGAACGAAATCTGGCATACATTATCGGCTTGCCGGAAAACGCTGAATATGGCGGCCCGTGGAGTATCTCGTCTGGGCAAAGCCTGCCTGCTGAAGGGGAAGCGATCCTTAATCGCAATATCGCTGAGAAATCTGGTATTGCATTGGGTGATGAAGTTGAGATCCTCGGTGATGAATTCAAAGTAACGGGTTTTTCTGAAGGGACTGCAAGCCTGGTCAATTCGGTGGCCTTCATTTCAATGGACGATTTTGAAGAGATGCGCGGCAGTTACGATACCGTCAGTTTTCTGCTGGTGAAAGTTAGTGACGGAGAATCTCCAGAAGTTGTCGCCGCCCGCATTGAGACTCGAGTAAGAGATGTCACTGCCCAGACGAGAAACGACTTTGCCACGCAGGAGCGTCAGGTAATCAAGGATATGAGCACAGATTTGATCACCATCATGAATCTAATTGGCTTTCTCATCGGGTTGGCGGTCATGGCGCTGACCGTATACACCTCCACGCTCTCGCGCCGCCGGGAATATGGCATGTTGAAAGCACTCGGTGCGCGCAACACTGATCTCTACCTGACAGTGCTGGCACAGGCAATATTAAGTGTGATCCTGGGTTTTCTCTTCGGTTTGTCTCTCACATTATTGCTCACGGTTGTGATTCCCATCTTCGGTTCAAACCTTCTATTAGAAGTAAGCCGCGTTTCACTACTCAAGGTAGGCAGTGTTTCTCTGGTGATTGCCGCGGTTTCGGCAATACTCCCTATCCGTCAGATTGCCGGGTTGGACCCGGCCATGGTTTTTCGAGGCAGGTAAAAAATGACAAACTTTCCTTCTCAAGGTGAGACTTTGCAGATCGCTCACGTCACCAAGCGTTACGGCTCTGGTGCAATTGAAGTGACCGCCGTTCGCGATGTATCCTTAACCGTTAGCCCGGGTGAAGTGGTGCTTATCATGGGCCCTTCGGGTTCTGGCAAGACGACGCTGTTATCGATGCTCGGCGCTTTGCTCAAACCAACCGAAGGCGCGATCCAATTGAACGGCACAACCATCAGCGCACTGGCGGAAAATCGTCTGCCGGATATTCGCCTCAAGCAGTTTGGTTTTATCTTTCAAGATTTCAACCTGCTCTCCGCATTGACCGCATTGGAGAACGTTGCGATTGTGGCGGAACTTGCGGGATCCAAGTCTGGTGCAGCGCGACGAAAAGCCGCTTCAATCCTAACTGAATTGGGACTCGGTGAAAGGTTGAATTTTCTACCCGAAAAATTATCGGGAGGCGAAAAACAGCGCGTCGCCATCGCCCGCGCCCTGGTCAATGACCCGGCCCTGATTTTGGCTGACGAACCCACTGCCAACCTGGACTCGAAAATCGGTCACGAGATCATGCGTTTATTGCGAAACATCGCCAAAGAGCAGGGACGCAGTGTGGTCATCGTCTCACATGACCAGCGCATCAAAGACATCGCCGACCGCGTACTGTGGCTCGAAGATGGCGAGTTCAAGGAAACAGTCACCATGGCAATTGACCCGGTATGCGGCATGTCAGTCGAACGTGAAAAGGCGGTCAGTACTGAATGGGGAGGCCAGATATATTCCTTCTGCGCACAAGGCTGTCGGGATGAGTTTGCGAGTGATCCAAAAAAATTCATTGCTGTAATGTTATAGACAGCATTTGCCAAAGAGATTTAATTCATCAATCCGAATTCACTTACAACCTCATGCGCCATTTTGCTTATCGGTCTGACCAGCAAAATGGCGCTAGTGGTTTGTATTCTGAGTCAATATCATCAAGTGAAAGAACCATCAATCCATTTCTCAATCAATACCAGTGACAATCATGAAAAGAAAAATATGAATCGCACATTCAATATTCTATTGATTGTTGGCTGTGTTTTGTCCATCGCGGCCGCCTTTGTAATTTCAGTGCAGCCGGCAGGGACGACAGCCGCACCAGTTTTTGAAAGCGAGACAAACCCCTCACCATCTCTGCCGCCCCTGGATACAAATATCTCGGCCCAGTTTGTAGGTAGTGGAATCACTCGTCGCTTACAGCTGAAAACCAACATCCCAGAGCGTACGTCCAACAAGGTGGTTCAGTACCGGGTGCAGCCAGGCGATTCGCCATGGTCCATAGCGCAGAAGTTCGACATCCAACCGGAAACCATCTTATGGGCCAATGAGAATCTGAATGTGATGGCAGGCAACCTGAGGATCGGTGACACCGTAAATATTCTGCCGGTGGATGGTGTTTTGCATACCGTTCAGGATGGTGATACGCTCGAAACACTGGTAAGGCTCCATGAGACACCCGCACAGGAAATCCTTGAATACTTCGGCAACAATTTTGATCTGACAAAGCCTCCTCAATTGACCGTGGGCCAGCAGATCATCATTCCAACTGGCGTCGCCCCAATCTCATGGTCGGAGGCGCAGGCACCAGGCGTGGCTCTGACCGGCGGATCGAGGGGAGGCTATTCCGGTGAAGTTCCAAACCTTGGAACAGGCTACTTTATCTGGCCGGTCAATACCTATACCCTTAGCCAGGAATACTGGAGCGGCCACCCTGCGATTGATCTGGCCACCGACTTCCGTCAGCCTGTTTTTGCATCCGATAGTGGGATAGTGGTTTTCTCCGGTTGGGACGATACCGGGTATGGCAATATGGTGATCATTGACCATGGCAACGGCTATCAGACCTACTATTCACACAATGAGGCCAATCTGGTCAGTGCAGGGCAAACTGTTGGCAAAGGACAACAGATTGCCGAATCCGGCAGCACTGGCAATTCGACCGGTAACCATGTCGACTTCCGCCTCCTTCTAAACGGTGCCTTCCAGAATCCGTTTGCCTATTTGCCATAATTAGCAGAATGGCCACGCTGCGGGGGAATCTCAATCTACCGGAAGGGAATGTGACGATATTTAAGAACACTAAACTCAGTTGAGCTAGTGGTTGCATTGCCTGTAGCTTGCAGCCCGTGTTTGCCTTAGTATCATGATTGCTTCTCAAACAAACACTCCCCGGCTGGAAAAGCAGGGGAGTGGGGTATGATCGTTTATGAGAAACCATCGAATACCCGTAAACAAGTATTCCGCTGTAGGACGAAACTTATGCCCGTATACAAGATATGTACCCCGCCGGGCAGATTATTCTCAGGCTATGAAGGCAGAAACTGGCGCTAGAACAATAGTTGAACCAAAATCAAAACGAATAAAACTTGGTGACAGTTGCTGTACGCTTTGTTAGCCCCCTGTTAGTTGATTAATATTCTCCAAAATAAAAACACTCGGACTCTATTATTGCACACAATCATTTCCATCACCAGTGATTAAGCCCAACCGCATAACTCCCTCATAGATTTTCTCTCGAAGGTCAGGTGAAGGTAGTGTAGAATTTTGGTTTCCATCTATGAACTCTATAATCATAAATCTGACACCTTGAGCACCCCAAGTAAAATAACGCTCTTTGCGCGTATAAGAATCTAAAATTTTACCATTTTCGCCATGTTCCTTTACGTGGTAACTACTCTCGTCGCTACTTGCAATATAGCCATGGAAACATTCAAGACTTAATTGATTCCACCAAGTCGAAAACTTATATAGATCGTATTTTTATTCTCTCCATTTTTATATGAGCATTCGAATTGAGCTTCTCTAGCATCTACTAATACAATTGACGACCACTCGTATTCTTGGCAAGGTAGATCGGCTGATATTTTCATCAGGATATCTCCTAGCCGCCTACTCTCAGCAGATGGTGTTGACATTGCGGGATCTAATACTGCGGTTGGTGAAAAAGTGGGAGTATCTATGTTTGTCGGGCGCATCAACGGTGAAGGGACAGGCGTGTCAATAACTTTCGGGCTCACTGGCGATGCGGGTCCGGGAGCACATGCTACTATCACGAGCGCCAATAGCGGGAGTGTAAGTCGTGTTGTTGAAATTTGCATGAGATTGAAGAAATCTTTCATCTGGTATGCACAAAATTTGATGGCGGGCTAACGAGACTGTCGAAAAACCCCTAGTTCGAAAAATGTTCTTAAAAATCTCCCACAACAGACTAAAAAATTGCCAAAATGTTGCCAAAGTGTTGTGCGGAACACCAAAAACCAGACGCCTT
>NZ_JBXMTI010000036.1:0-23899 GCF_057083605.1 Candidatus Villigracilis sp.
GCTGAAAGGCGTCTGGTTTTTGGTGTTCCGCACAACACTTTGGCAACATTTTGGCAATTTTTTAGTCTGTTGTGGGAGATTTTTAAGAACATTTTTCGAACTAGGGGTTTTTCGACAGTCTCGTTGGGCAGCACTTCTCAAAGAGGAGGAAGAACAAAGGCAATGAATAAAGCAACCAGGTTCAACGTAGCAATATTGGGGACAATCTTTGGAATCTCTGGGATCAGCCATGGGTTCTTTGAAGCACTTCAAGGCAATGTCTCCACAAACAGCTTTTTTATCTTTGCGATTGGAGAAGCTCAGAAAATGTGGCCACACGGCAATGAGCCCGCTTTTACCCTTCTCCCCAATTTTTTGTTGGCGGGCATCTCATCTATGATTGTGGGCTGTGCCATCATCATCTGGTCGCTCGGTTTCGTTCACAGGAAGAATGGTCCAACGATTTTTCTCCTTCTCTTCCTTACACTTCTTTTGGTCGGGGGAGGCGTCGCACAGATCTTGTTCTTTCCCTTTATCTGGCTGGTTTCAACTCGCATCCATCAACCACTAACCTGGTGGCGCAAGATCCTGCCCATTCAGATGAGAAAGCCACTCGCCATGCTATGGCCCTGGTCCCTGGCAATTAGTGCAGGGCTGCTCGTTTTTGCTCTCGTAATTGCCACCACTGGATTTGTACCTGGGGTGAGAGACGCAGAAGCAGTCTTATCAATTATGCTATTTTGTCTTGGGATGGAAGCAATTGCTCTTCCATTGACCTTCGTGACTGGATTTGTGTATGATATTGCCGTGGAACCTACGACTGTGACGTGGAGAGAAGTGCCGCTGTAAAAAGAAGAAGCTGCCCACCGATGAGTAGCAGTTGTCAAGGGGGGATGCTGTCCGCTTTTCAGGCTTTTCAACACCTCAGCAGAATTCCGTTTTCGCTCCATCACTAATAGGGCCATATAAAATACTCATCCAGGATCAAACAGAAAACCAATGACAGAATTCAATTACCTCACCACCCATGTCGGAAGCGTTCCTCATTCAACTGCCAATGGGTTAACCCTGCATTTGCAAAACCTTTTGGATGTCCCTGCCTGGCCGCAATTACCGCGCCGCTCTTTTCATGAAAGCATGTATGTTCAGTATTCGCCTACACTGCCCGCAGTCTGTGAGGATGTGATACAGGAAAAAGTTTACTTCGATACAAAAGCGGACATCACGGATTCCCTCGAAACTTTTTATACGCCTGTTCTGGCGGATGACGTGGAAAGCTTTGCTTTACGTCCCGATTATGCGGCTGGGTTTTTCGCCATGCTTGAAACACTGCGAGGGACGCAAGGCACATGGGTAAAGGGACAGGTAACGGGCCCGATCTCATTTGGCCTCACCGTCACCGACCAGGATTTGCGCGCCAGTTTATATAACGATATGCTGGCAGATGCGATCATCAAGAATATGGCGATGAACGCGCGCTGGCAAATACAGCAATTGAAATCGGTGCGGGAAAACGTCATTCTGTTTTTGGATGAACCCTATCTGGCGGCGTTCGGGTCCGCGTTTATCAGTTTAAGCCGCGAGCAGGTAATCGCCTATCTCGATGAAGTCTTCGATGCCATTCACACTGAAGGTGGAATTACTGGCATCCATTGTTGCGCGAATACAGATTGGAGCGTGCTGCTCGCGACGCAAGTTGACATCTTGAATCTGGATGCCTATGGCTTCATTGAAAATCTTGCGTTGTATCCCGTCGAACTGCGAGAATTTCTTGATCGCGGTGGAAGCGTTTGTTGGGGGATCGTGCCGAATAACGAGCAAGTCTTCAACGAGACACCGCTTCAGTTGGCTGAGCGATTGAGAAACGGGATCAGGCTGATCGTCCAGAAAGCGGCGGCGCGCGGGGTGCAGATCAAGGCCGATGAGTTTTCGAATCGCAGTCTCATCGCTCCAGCTTGCGGCCTCGGTTCCACATCCATTGAAGTGGCGGATCGAGTCTTTGAAATGATCGCTGAAACGGGGGAAATTTTAAAGAGTGGCTGATGCTACCCGAGGATTTGACGCATCATTCCTGCGGATGCCTGATACACAACCGATTCATCTCCCAACTCGACGAGGGGTCTGCCCGAAAATTCAAATTCAGCGAGGGTATTATCCGCGGGGACAGTGCCAAGCAACGGCACATCCATTTTTTCGATGAATGTTTTTAACTCAGCGGGCATCGCGCCCTGCAAACGATTGACGATGAGATGCGCGTTCTCGATGTGGATGTCGAGTTCCTTGCGCATATCGGCGATGCGTTGAGCCGTGACCAGGCCGCGCTGGGTTGGGTCGCTGACGATGAGTAGATGCTGCACGTCACGTGTGGTGCGACGCGAGAGATGTTCCATGCCCGCTTCATTATCAATGACGACATAACTGTAGTGACGGCTTAAGTCGTCAATCACCTCACGCATATTGTGGTTGACCGCGCAATAACAGCCCTGACCTTCGCCGCGTCCCATGGCGATCAGGTCGAAGCGCGAGCCTTCAGCCAGCGAGGAGCGGATGTGATAATCGAGATATTCGCGCTTGCTTGCGCCGCCAGGCATTGTGCCCATGGCCGCGCCGCCGTTGGTGAGCGACGTTTTGACTTGTTCCAACATGCCTTCGCGGATGTCGCCTACTGTCCATTCGAGGTCAAGGCCAAGTACCATGTTCAAGTTGGATGCGGGATCAGCGTCAATAGCGAGGATGCTGCCCGTTTGATTTTGGGCAAGATATTTTATGACCATGCCCGCGATAGTGGTCTTGCCGACACCACCTTTACCTGCCAGCGCAATTGTTGTGGTCATACAATAACCTCATCATCTGTAAGTTGATTTACTTTTTGAATGATTGCCTGTGCTGAGGTTTTCAGACTTTCCACATGGTCATAAACAGGGATATTGAGTCTATCCGCTTCCTGCACTTTCAGGTCAGCGGGTAAATACCCAAGCAAAGGTAAATCGGGCAACTCGGTTTCAAGGAACTTTGCTTCCTCTTTATTGCGGACTTTGTTTCCAACTAGATATAAACGTTCGAGGCCAATATCATTTGCGAGTCTTTTGATCTGCACGGCTGTACCGAGACTGCGCCGTGTTGGTTCAACAACTACCAGCATGGCATCTACAAAGTCCACTGTGGCGCGGCCAAGGTGTTCGACGCCTGCGTACATATCGAGCAGTAATACTTCGTCGTTGCGGAAGAGCAAATGGGTGAACAAGGTTTTCAGCATGGCGGATTCGGGACAGATGCAACCAGAGCCGCCGAGTTCCACGCTGCCCATTTCAAGCAGACGCACGCCGCGATGGAGAATGCTGAAACGTTCGGGGATATCATCCACACGCGGGTTGAGGGTGAAGAATCCGCCAGTGGTTCCAGGCTTTGCGCCCGTGCGTTCTTCTATTAATTCGTCCATCTCGGCAATGGGATGAAGACGAGCGCGCAACTCTGCGGGGAATCCCAAGGCTCCAGCGAGGCAGGGGCTTGGGTCGGCGTCCACAGCCAAAACGTCACGGCCCTGATCCGCATACGTCTGCGCAAGGAGCGCTGTCAGCGTAGTCTTCCCTACGCCGCCTTTTCCTGTGATGGCAAGTTTCATATCCTCATCTTACAACTTAATGAGGCAAAAGAAATCAGGTTATTCGTCATCAAATTGGAGGACAGTAATAACATTTATCTGAGTTTTCCGTGACAATATGCACAACTTGATTGAGAAGTCAAAATGCTAGAATATTATGAGGAAGAGTACAGACCTTTAGTGGTGTCTTCAGCAAGTGCCATCATCCGCTCGTATTTGGAGGTGCCTTCATGGAGACTAAAACGTTCGAATCGCCTGCATTGTTTGGTGACCATCACGTTACCGAGGTGCGGCGCATATTGCTTGAGTTGACGGGGGTCACAGATGTTTATGCCAGCAGTGCCTTTCAGATTATCCAAGTGACTTATGATGAGAAAAAGATCAACGACTTGGAGATTGCCGTCAAGTTGGATGAGGCCGGTTATCTCGAGGAGTGGACAATACCGATTGAGTTGGAGACTGCGGCTCAACAAGGCGATGGGCAAAAACCCTTCTTCCGTCACACAGCCACATATGAGACAACCAAGCAAACTGTCAGCTTCGCCCAGAAGGTGAACTATCAGGGCTGCCCTCTTTGGCGTTGCCCAGGGATGGGTGTGGTGAAGGTTGATGAATGATGTCATTGCGAGGGCGGTGATTTTCCGTCCGAAGCAATCTCCTTATCGAATTGGGGATTGCTTCGTCGCTAAGAGCAAGTGCGCTCCTCGCAACGACATAAAAGATGAGAGGTAAATCATGCCAAAGAAACGTGAGATTACTGAATATTCAACTGACCCTGCCGCACAGCAGATGTTGATCCGCGCGGAGGAGTTGGGGATTGGGACGGCATTCACACGTGCCGATGCCATGGTTCCATGCAACATCGGCAGCGCAGGGATGTGCTGTAAGCAATGCGGAATGGGCCCCTGCCGTTTGACGAAGAGCGGCGAAGTGGGAGTGTGCGGAGCAACATTGGATACGATCCAGGCACGCAACCTGACCCGCGCCATTGCGGCAGGCAGTGCGGCACATAGCGATCATGGCCGCGATATGGCTTTCCTGCTAAAAGCAACTGCGAATAAAGAAGCAGAGGGATATGGCATTCGCGATGTTGCAAAATTGCGCATTGTCGCATCCAAGTATGAGATCAAGGTCGAAGGACGCGCACCGGAAGAAATCGCGAATGATCTGGCCGATCTTTACATCTCGCAATTCGGACAGCAGCGCGGCGAGATTGCCCCTGCGATACGCGCACCGAAGAAGAGACAACAAATCTGGCGCGAGCAAAACGTCTGGCCGCGCGGCGTGGATCGGGAAGTGGTGGAGGCTTTGCATCGCACCCACATCGGCGATGACCAGGACCCCGCGCACATTTTGAATCACGCGATACGGACTTCACTAGCCGACGGCTGGGGCGGCTCGATGATCGCCACCGACATTTCAGATATTTTGTTCGGCACACCGGCGCCCATTTTGGGGCAAGCCAATCTCGGCGTTATTAAAGAAGACATGGTCAACGTGGTGGTGCACGGACATGAACCAAGCATGAGCGAAATGCTTGTGGCCGCATCGCAAGACCCGGAGATCATTGAATATGCCAAAGCTGCGGGTTCGCGCGGAGTTAATCTTTCAGGGATTTGCTGCACAGCCAATGAAATCCTGATGAGGCAGGGCATCCCTGCGGCGGGAAATTTCCTACATCAGGAATTGGCGATCATGACCGGTGCTGTAGAAGCGATGGTTGTGGATGTTCAATGCATCATGCAAGCTTTGGTCGGTTTGGCGCAGAATTTCCACACGGCGATCATCACCACTTCGCCGAAGGTCAAGATCAAAGGGGCGACACATATCGAATTCGATGAACACAAAGCATTGACCATCGCAAAGCAAATTTTGAAGGTTGCAATAGATAATTTCAAGAATCGCGACAACAACAAAACGCGAATCCCGCAGATCAAGGAAGACTTGATTCCTGGCTTCTCGCATGAATATATTAACTACATGCTGGGTGGATCATATCGTGCGTCCTTCCGTCCATTGAATGACGCCATCATGACAGGACGCATCCGCGGCGTGGCTGCGATTGTGGGATGCAACAATCCGCGCTCATCACAGGATTATCTTCACAATAAAGTTGTAAAGGAATTGCTTAAGCAGGATGTGCTTGTTGTGCAGACGGGTTGCGGCGCAATTGCCGCGGGTAAACTGGGGCTCATGTTGGGCGAAGCAGGCCTCAGCGAAGTCGGAAGCGGGTTGAGAGAAATCTGCGAAACGATCGGCATCCCTCCTGTCCTCCACATGGGCTCATGCGTAGACAATACTCGAATTCTCACAGTCCTCACGCAGATCGTTGAAGAGGGCGGACTCGGCGATGACATTGACCAGGTTCCCGCAGTTGGGCTCGCTCCCGAATGGATGAGTGAAAAGGCGCTGGCGATTGCTGCGTATTGCGTAGCGTCGGGCGCGTATGTCATCTTCGGCGGTGCGTCACCGGTGAGCGGTATGCCAGATAGAGTCAGCGACAGTGATGAAGTACTGCATTACATCAGCGAGGGTTGGGAAAAACTTTATGGCGGCAAATTGGAATTCATTCCCGATCCGCAAAAGATGATCGATGCGACGCTGGCGCATATTGACAAGAAACGCGCCGCGCTCGGTCTGCCTGCCTGGGAAGAAAATAAGTTTGGCCGCTCTGGCGATGCAAAGATGATTGAGTTGGAGAAGTTGCCGCTGGCGCAAAGGCGCGAGGCTATTTATGGAGCAACAGTCAATTAGTCGTTAGTCGCTCGTCGTTTAGTCTCTTGCGCAATTAGCGTAATGGCAAAACGACTATCAGACTACAAGACTAAAGACTAGGAGACCAAAACATGTCACGATATATCGCAACCAGAGCAATTCGCGGCGCAAATGCGCTCGTTACTGAAGCTGAGATGATGCTCGACCAGGCCTTGGCCGAAAAAGGCGCAGACACGCCCGTCTCATTTCCAAACACCGCCTATTACCTTCCCACCATTTTGGGCATGACCGGCAAATCCATCGAAAAAATCGGTGACTTGAAATCTGTCATGGATTACACGCGCGGACTTTTACATCCCATTCCCTCAGATAGGCATTGGACTCCCTACCTGGGTGAGACGCTTGACTCAGGAATGGCCACGCTTCTCGCCGCTGAGACAATTGAAGCGGTACGCTTCGCTTATGGGCTTCAACCTGAGCCGATGCAGGGATTCCATCTCGCAGGAGGTACTTCGTTTACAAGCCCTGATGGGAATGGCAAGGAAAGCACAAACGGAAATGATGGTCACCTCAATGGCCCAATTGACGATATTCAACTCCGCTCTTGGGGCATTCAATTGGTGGATGGTCGTATGCCTGGTTTTGCCGCGATTGTTGGTTGTGCAAAATCGAACGCAGTCGCGGTCAAGATCGTGCGCGAATTACAACGCCGTAACATCCTGACCTTCCTCTCAGGCAATGTAAACGGACGGAGCATCATTCATCAACTTCAAGAAGAGGGTGTTGAGTTAGGGTATGACACGTACACTGTCCCATTTGGTACGGATACTATTTCCGCAATTTACGCTTTAGGCTTTGCCACCCGCTCCGCATTAACCTTCGGTGGACTCAAGCCTGGCATGTCACGTGAAATATTGCTTTACAACAAAGAACGCGTATTTGCATTTGTGCTTGCTCTCGGCGAAGTGGACGATTTGAAATATGCCGCTGCGGCAGGCGCGATCAACTTTGGTTTCCCTGTCATCGCGGATACGGTCATCCCTGAAATTTTACCGACAGGCATAACGACATATGAACACGTTGTCTCGATGCCATTTGGCACAATTGACGGCAAGGATGATTTGGAAAAGGCCGAAAGACTCGTCCAAAAGTGTATCGAAATTCGCGGTGTTAAAGTCAAAGTCTCAAACGTGGATGTTCCCGTTCCATACGGATCAGCCTTTGAAGGCGAAGTCGTCCGCAAGGCGGATCTACGCATCGAATTCGGCGGGAAACACAGCCGCGCCTATGAATACCTGCACATGGCAAAACTGGATGAAGTCACCGATGGCAAGATCGAAGTCATTGGACCTGATTTCTCGAACATCGAAGCGCAAGGCTCGATGGATATGGGAATCATCATCAAAGTTGCAGGCAGACAAATGCAACAGGACTTTGAACCTGTGCTTGAGAGGCAAGTCCATTATTTTGTGAACGGCGCGAGTGGAATTCAGCATGTCGGTCAACGTGACATCGCGTGGATTCGCATCTCGAATGCCGCAGCAGATAAAGGCTTTAGCCTCGTATCGTTTGGCAAGATATTGCACGCAAGATTCCACGAGGACTTCGGCGCAATCGTGGATAAAGTCCAAGTCACCATTGTCACCGAACCCACGCTTCACGCCGAATGGTTGGAGAAGGCGCGTGCCGCGTATGATTTCCGCAACAAACGCCTCGCGGATTTGACTGACGATAAAGTAGATGAATTTTATTCCTGCACACTCTGTCAATCGTTCGCGCCGAATCATGTTTGCGTGGTCTCACCTGAGCGACTCGGCTTGTGCGGCGCATACAACTGGTTGGACTGCAAAGCCTCGTTCAGCATTAATCCCACTGGCCCGAATCAACCGATCAAACTCGGCAAGTCTGTGGATATGAAAAAAGGATATTGGGAAGGCACGAACGACTACGCCAAGATCGGGTCACATGGTGTGGTGCAGGAAGTCTCGATGTATTCGATCATGGAAAACCCAATGACGGCGTGTGGATGTTTCGAGTGCATCGTGATGCTCATCCCCGAAGCCAATGGCGTGATGGTGGTCAGCCGCGAAGATACAGCCCTGACTCCCGCAGGTATGACCTTCTCAACATTAGCAGGGATCGCGGGCGGCGGTATGCAAACCCCTGGCGTGATGGGCGTTGGTAAGTTCTATCTCATCAGCCCAAAGTTCATCTCTGCGGATGGCGGCTTCAAGCGTGTAGTCTGGATGTCGTCCGTGCTGAAAGAGACCATGTCCGACGAATTCAAAGCGGTCTGCGAGCGCGAAGGCGACCCAGATTTCATGGACAAGATCGCGGATGAAAGGAATGTGACTTCAGTTGAAGACTTGCTTGCCTGGCTCGAAGCACACAATCATCCTGCCATGGCGATGGAGCCGATGTTCTAAAACGGGTTGACAAGTTTGAAGGTTGTAAGGTTTGAAAACGAAACCTGCAAACTTTCCAACTTGTCAACTTTCAAACCTATGAAATCCCTCCTCGTCCGTGCCTGATGACCGCTGATGTACCGAAAGGAAAATGATGAATCAAGTTGATAGTGTCAAAATGGCAGACTCCACTTGGAAGAGTCTCTTCAAGATCGGCGGTTGGGCTGCGCTGCTGATCGTGTTAACGGCGCTGCTTGAGATCGTCATCACTTTTCTTCCAGGTGGATATGCTTCGGCTGAAACAGTTGAGGATTGGTTCGAGCTATTTCAAAATAATCCGTTCCTTGGCCTGCGCAACCTGGGTTTACTGAATATCATCATGACCACGCTGGGGATACCGATGTTTTTCGCGTTGTACGCTGCTCATCGAAAGGTGAATCAACCATACGCTGCTCTGGCAATGATTTTCTCTTTCCTCGGAGTGGCCGTATTCTATGCAACCAACCGCGCTTTCCCCATGCTCGATTTGAGCCGCCAATACATCTCGGCTGCATCAGATGTTCAAAGAGTCACGCTGACAGCGGCGGCACAGGCAATGCTCTCGGTTGGAGAAAGCCATACTCCCGGTACATTCCTTGGATTCTTCCTGACAGAAGCAGCTGGCATAATGATCTCAATCGTGATGTTACAAGGCAGAGTGTTTAATAAAGCGAGCGCAATTATCGGTATATTGGCATTCAGCCTGATGATGGTCTTTGAAATTTACTCATCTTTTGTAATAGGGCTGTCGAACGTGGCGTTATTAATTGCGATGAGCGGAGGGCTCTTGACCATGGCATGGTACATCTTGATTGCCCGAAGGCTTTTTCAGCTAGGTAGGGAGTCTTGAAACATCTCCTCGTCCGTGACCTCATGACCGTTGGCGTGCCAACCTGTAAATGGGATTCTCCCATCGTTGATATCGCCCGCTTCCTTTTGGAAAAGAACGTCGAAGCAATGTGCGTTCTCGATGTGGAAGGTCACGGCATCGGCGTAGTTGGCGTGGATGAATTGGTTTGGGCTTACGCAAGGGAAGGATATGAGAAGTTAACCGCCGAAGACATTATGAGCGAAGGCATGCCAGAATTGCCCACAGATATTCCGCTGACCCTCGCCGCACAGATGATGAAGGATAAAGGCATTCGCATCGCTTACATGCTGCACAACTCCGCAGGGATTATTTATCCCGCCGCATATATTTCGTATCGCCACATTTTGCGTCACATGGCTGCGAAGGATGAAAACGATCTAAAAGATTTAGGTCTCGCGGCGGAGAGGAAAACGCCAATTGAGCAATTTATTGAGAGAAGAGATGAAGCGAGAAAAAGGGCGGGAATCGGATAGCGGGAATCGGAAATCGGTTTATCCGACAAACGACTCCCAATTCCCGAATCCCGATTCACGAATATCGAATAACAAATATCGGAGGAACAATGCCCATCGAAATTCCAAAAGATAAATGGCCTGGCAGTATCAAGGCTATCACCATCGGTGCGACGAGTTCGGAGGGCGGAACACGCGCGAAGTCCATCACTGTTGGCGGACAAACGTCCATGCCTTATTTGCATTATGAATCACCTACGCTAAATAAGCCCGTCATCGCGATTGAGATCAAGTCACGTAAGCCTGATGACTGGTCACCATTGCTAATGGAAGTTTGGGGCGAGGTGATGGCGGAACCCGCTCAATGGGCGAAAAAAGCCGAAGAAGCAGGAGCAGACCTCATCGTCATCGCGTTGACGCTGGCTGATTCACCCGAAGACGCAGTACGAATCGTCAAATCCGTATTAAGCGCAACGGGACTTCCGCTCATCCTCTGGGGACCGGGGCAGGCGGAAAAAGATAACGAATTGCTTGTGCCTGTTTCAGAAGCGACCAAAGGCGAGAAGATCGTGCTTGGCATTTGCGAAGATAAAAATTATCGCACCATCGTCGCAACCGCAATGGCAAACGGGCATCTCGTGCAGGCGCGCACGCCAATGGATGTAAACCTGTCGAAGCAATTAAATATTCTGATCAGCGATATGGGCATCCCTAAAGACCGCATCCTGATGGACCCGACAACGGGCGCGCTTGGGTACGGAATTGAGTATGGCTATTCCGTTATGGAGCGTTTGCGATTAGCTGCCCTGCAAGGCGACGCGATGACGCAACTGCCCATGATCGTCACGCCTGGTTATGAAGCCTGGAAGACAAAAGAATCCAAAGTGGGCGAGGGCGTGCCAGAAGGCTGGGGCGATTGGAAAGCGCGCGCCATCAATTGGGAAACACTCACTGCGATTGCGCTGGTTGAATCAGGCGCGGATATTGTTGTGTTGAGGCATCCTGAATCGGCGAGACGAGTCAAGGACGCGATTGAAGAACTTGCTGTTCCTGCGTAATTCGTAATTCGTATTCCGTAAAATGTGCCTTACGCACTACGAATTACGGATTACAGACTGGAGATAACATGGCTTTATCAGGAATCCAAATTTACAAAATGCTTCCGCAGACCAACTGCAAGGAATGCGGTTTTCCCACCTGCCTTGCATTTGCGATGAAACTTGCGGCGAAACAAGTTGAACTCGGCTCGTGCCCTTACGTCAGTGAAGAGTCGAAAAAGCAGTTGGCTGAATCCGCTGCGCCGCCGATTCGCCTCATCACGCTCAAAGCCAACGGCACCGAAGTCAAAGCGGGCAATGAAGTGGTGATGTTCCGTCACGAAAAATCTTTTTACAACAAGGCTGGCTTGTTCATTCGCGTTAAAGCCTCCGACCCAGACCTTGCCAATAAAGTTGCCACAGCCGACGCATATAAAGTTAATTACGTAGGCATGGATTTTACAATTGACGGCTTCGCCGTTGAAGCGGATGGAGACCTAGCCATCGCAGTTAAAACGATTCGGACTGTCACCAAACGTCCGCTGATTTTGATGACGAAAGATGCAGCGCTTCTTGACTCCGCCCTCAGCCTGCTCGCTGGCGAATCGGCATTGATCTACGCCGCAGAATCATCCGACTATGAACCGTTGGCTGATCTTGCAAAGAAACACAAGGCCGCACTCGCCGTCAAAGCGGATTCACTTGATGCGCTCGCAGACTTGACCCAAAAGATCCAAACCAAAGGCGTCGAAGACATGGTGCTTGACCCCGCCGCAGCGACATTGAGCGCATCCTTAACACGTAATACGCAACTGCGAAAACTCGCGCTCAAGAATGTGCGTTCCCTCGGCTATCCCATCATCACTTTTCCATGCGACGCAAAAGATGAAGGCGTCGCTGCCGCGCAAGCGATTGCAAAATATGCAGGCTTTGTTGTGTTGAGCGAGTTCAAACCTGAATTGCTCTACCCATTGCTCGTCTTGCGCGAAAACATCTACACCGATCCGCAGAAACCGATACAGGTTCAACCTGGAATTTACGAGATCAATTCACCCAAACCCGAAAGCCCTGTGCTGGTCACAACCAATTTCAGCATTACTTATTTCTCCGTTGCTAATGAAGTGGAAGGAAGCGGCCTGCCTGCATGGCTGGTTGTCACAGACGCGGAAGGCATGTCTGTATTAACGGCGTGGGCGGCGGGCAAGTTTGACGCAGAAAGAATCGCGAAGGCGGTCAAAGGCTTTGACGTAGCCAGCAAAGTCAATAAAAAGCAAATTGTCCTGCCTGGGCATGTGGCTGTTCTATCCGGTGAACTCGAAGAAGAACTCCCCGGCTGGGACATTCGCGTTGGGCCGCGCGAGGCGGTTGATCTGCCCGCATTTATGAAGCAGGTTTTGAATTAACACGTTGGGGCACAGCGGGACGATTTTTCGTCAACGTCATAGATAGCCTTGCTGTGCCCCTACAACAAACAAATGCAACACAATATCTCTTTCACGTTACCCGACAAGCCAACGCCAGTTGTTGTGCAAGTCTCTACCAATACTCTGCTAGCCGATGCCGCACACATCGTCGGCATTGACATCGGCCAGCCATGCGGCGGACAGGGACGCTGCGGGCGTTGCGCGGTGCAGGTAACTGGTGGAACTGTCAGGCGCAGAAGCACCTTACGCCTTTCCCCTGATGATGTTGACCAGGGATACGCGCTCGCCTGTCAAACCGTTGTAGAAGGCGATGTTTCTATTTATGTTCCGCCCCAGGAAAAAATTGAAAGACGGCTGACAACAGATCGCGTCGTTGCTGAAGTCACTGTCCCTGCGGATTATGAATATCTGCAAGATCAAACTGTCCGCCGCGTGCATTTGCGGCTCAATCCGCCCACGATGGAAGACCAAACTGACGATTGGTCACGCTTACAAACCGCATTGAGATTGCAGGCAAATGTCAGCAAAGTGAATGTATCGCTTGCATTGCTTCAATCCATTGGCGATGTCTTGCGCGCAGGCGAATGGAATGTCACCGCAGTGCTTGAATATCCGCTTGGCGATGCAGAACAACCCTTGCGTTTGATTGCGCTGCAACCGCATCATATTGACGAGTATTCGCCGCTTTGGGGTTGCGCGATAGACATTGGCACAACCACTGTTTCAGTCTGGCTGGTGGATCTGGTCAGCGGACAGGTTAAAGCGCAAGTAGCAGAATATAACGGACAGATCGCACGTGGCGAAGATGTGATCTCCCGCATTATGTATGCAAATAAAAATGGTGGAGGGGATGAACTCCGTCAGCATGTGCTGGATACGGTCAATGAATTGATCGAGACAGCCTGCAAACGAGTGAGAGCCAAACCTGAGGATGTGGTCAAAGCTACGATTGCAGGTAACAGCACAATGATTCATTTGCTGCTCGGCATTCCCGCTTCAAACATTCGGCTTTCGCCTTTCATCACGTCAGTTAACCATCCACCCTTGATGACTGCGCGCGAAGTTGGAATCAAAATGAATCCTGAAGCCAGCGTAGATTGCTTGCCCGGTGTCGCATCGTATGTCGGCGCGGATATTACTGCGGGCGTACTTTCGTCTGGGCTTGATACTGCTGAAAACGTGACTCTCTTTCTGGATGTTGGCACGAACGGCGAAACCGTACTTGGCAATCGCGATTGGCTCGTCACCTGTGCCTGTTCAGCGGGGCCAGCCTTTGAGGGCGCAGGAGTGGTCAACGGGATGCGGGCAACAACAGGTGCAATTGAAGAAGTGTGGATCAACAGCGAAACGTTCGAACCAACTTATCGAGTCATCGGCGGTGGCAAACCAAAAGGCATCTGCGGGTCGGGGTTGATCGCATTGCTCTCGGAAGCTTTTATAACGGGGATCATTGATAAGGCTGGGAATGTTAATTTAATGGTCGCTTCGCGCAGCTCTAGGGCGCGCGAGGGAGCGCATGGTGGGGAGTATGTGGTGGCTTGGGGCGCGGAATCCGAATCGGGTGAGGATATTGTCCTATCCAGAGTCGATGTCGATAATTTATTGCGCGCCAAAGCTGCAATCTACGCTGGTTTTACAGTTCTGGCCGATACGGTCGGAGTCCCGCTTGAAATGACAGATAAGGTGTTAATCGGTGGATCGTTTGGAAAATATATTAACGTTGAGAAGGCTGTGCAAATTGGTTTACTGCCGGACATGGATTGGTCGCGTTTTGAGTTTCTCGGCAATACATCAGTGAAAGGCGCATATTATGCCCTGCTCGATTGGAAGAAACGCGAACGCATCACCGAGATCGCAAAACGCATGACATATATTGAGCTATCGGCAGATAATACTTTTTATGAAGCATTTACTTCGGCATTATTTTTGCCGCATACGGAGTTGAGCAAGTTTCCGAGTGTGGCCTCTGCGTTGGAACGTTAGAAGGTTGGAACGTTTCAACGTTCCAACATGCAAACTTGGAAACGGAGGTTGTTATGTACATCATCGGCGAAAACATTCACATCATTTCTGAAAAAGTCAAAGAGGCACTGGCCGCAAGGGACCGTGAGTTCTTCATGGACCTGGCCGTCCGTCAGGTGGAGGCAGGCGCAAAAGCGATTGATATCAACCTTGGCCCGCGCAAGAAGGATTGGGCGGAGGTCTTCCCATGGATCGTGGAAACAGTTGAAACCGTTGTCGATGTGCCGCTTTCGATTGACACAACCAACGTGGATGGGATGGAAGCGGCCTTGCAGAAGATCACGAAAGCGCAGCCGATTCTTAATTCGACCTCGGCTGAACCTGAACGATTGGAAAAAGTTCCGCTGTTGGCGAAGAAATATGGAGCCAGGGTCATTGCGTTGACCATGCGCTCGGAGGGTATCCCCGTCGAAGCGGATGCGCGCGTGAACATCGCTGTGGAAGCGTTGATTCCGCGCATGATGGAAATTGATCTTCCGATGGAGAATCTCATTATTGACCCGCTTGTACTCACTGTGAGCGGCTGCCAGCAATATTGCCCGCATCTCATCGAAACCGTCCGCACTTTGCAATATGCCTGGGACCCTGCACCCAATATTTCGGTTGGGCTATCCAATGTCTCAAATGCTGTGCCTAATGAAAACCGCCCGCTTATCAACCGCGTCTATTGCGCGATGCTGATGGGCGTTGGCTT
The DNA here is from genome assembly GCF_057083605.1 of Candidatus Villigracilis sp. Taxonomy (NCBI): domain Bacteria; kingdom Bacillati; phylum Chloroflexota; class Anaerolineae; order Anaerolineales; family Candidatus Villigracilaceae; genus Candidatus Villigracilis; species Candidatus Villigracilis sp. The sequence goes on from NZ_JBXMTI010000036.1 coordinate 15,240, forward strand.
GCAGATGATGATTGCCAACCCGTTCGATGAAAATCAGAATGATGTCATCCATTGGGTAGAGACAAAAGACACCAGCAATCCGCTGGCGCGTGTTTATAACAAGATTGCAGACCGTACTTGCACAGGCGAAGAACCGCAAATGGAAGATTTCGACCTGTCTGACCCTGAACAATCCGCAATTTGGAAGACAACGCAGATTCTGTTGAATAAGGTTATTTACGCAGATGCGTATTTGATGAATTGAGAATTTCGTCCTGAGCGGAGCCGCCGTTGTTTGGCGGCGAAGTCGACACTTGCACCTGACGCAAGTGCAGGTGAGGACAGGCTTCAAGAAAACTTATCGTTTTCAAGTAACCTGCGCTTCGACTGCGGGACTGAAGATCACAGTCCCTCCACTCAGCGCGAAGATGAAGGAGGAACCATGCCCGGATTTACCCCTGGTCGACGTTGGCAGCCGCCTTACCTGCCATTCAAGCGCGAACCGTTGAACAAGCGCGCACTTGCGACTCTCGAAAAGGCAATCAAAGGCCCGTTGTTTGGATGCCGCATGTGTGGAAACTGTCTTTTGCAAGAGACGGCGTTCATCTGTCCGATGGAATGTCCTAAAGGTGAACGTAATGGGCCTTGCGGCGGTTCCACAAAGGAACACTGCTATGTGGATGAGACCCGTCCATGCATTTGGTACAAAATCTACGAGCGTTCGTTCAAGCTTGGTCGCGAGGAACATCTGCTCGAAGTGCTGCCGCCATTGGATTGGGATAAGGTTGGCACCGAGCAATGGAGTGGCGTACTGAATCGCGTTAAAGAAATTGGCACCGGCAAAGTTATCAACGGGTTGATGTTGAAGCCTGCTGAAATCCGCTACCAAACCTGGGATGAGATATTCGAGCCGATCCGTGAACCCGATTGGTGGCAGGGTGACAATCAATATCACGCGCCGAAATATATCGAGCCTGTTTCTGAACTGGAACGCAGACTCAAAGCGGGCGAGTTCGTTGTCACTGCCGAGGTTGCGCCGCCCGTCTCTTGCAAGATCGATAAGATGTGTCAGCATATCCAGAACATCAAACCCTATGTAGCGGCCATCAACTTTACGGATAACCCATCCGCTACACCGCGCACGGCTTCGTGGGCCTGTTCAAAGATGGCGCTTGAACGCGGCGCGGAACCTGTGATGCAGATCGCCGCGCGTGACCGCACGCGGGTCGGGCTGCAATCCGAGGTGATGGGCGCGTATGACCTTGGCATCAGGAACATCCTTTGCATCTCAGGCGATTCGATGAAGATGGCTCCTCAGCCGCGCGGACGCATGGATGTGATCGACATCGACTCGATTCAGATGTTATGGATATTACGCCGAATGCGCGACGAAGCCCGCTACATGGATGGACGCGAGATCAAAACCCCGCCTCAATACTTCCTCGGTGCGGCTGCCTCTCCTTTTGCGAGCGAGCCGAAATTCCAGGCTTTGCGCGAACATAAGAAGATCAACGCGGGCGCACAGTTCTTCCAGACGAATCTTGTATACGACATCGACCACATGGAAATCTGGCTCAACGAACTTGCCAAGCGAAACATTCTGGATAAGGTTTACATTTTGATCGGCATCACTCCGCTTAAAACATTCAAGATGGCAAAGTATATGAATGACGAAGTGCCCGGCGTATCCATCCCGTTTAATCTCATGGTTCGCATGGAACATGCGGATAAAGCAGGCAATGCCCAGGAAGAAGGGTTGCGGATCGCGTTCGAGCTGATCGAGAAGATCAAAAAGTTCGAGGGCCAGGGAGTCCACGGCCTGCATATTATGGCGGTGGGCTGGGAGGATATCGTTCCGCGCATTATCAGCGAGGCGAATCTTTTCAAAGCAGGATCAACTGTCCCTGAGAAAGACGCGGAGAAAGTCATCGCATAATTAAGAAAAACTTCGGAAGTCTTCCAGAACCGACTCAAGATGGAAAGACTCCAAAAAGACTTCCGAAGTTTGAGTTATATCCCGGGAGGGAATATGCTTGCAGAACAGGTTAAGACCTATCGTGAGATGGTCACACTTAAGGACGGCACGTACGTCCTGATACGCCCGATGAATGGGGATGATGAAAAGCGGCTGCTCGAATTCTATTCAGCGGTCAGCGACGAAGATATGCGCTACTTCCGCCACTACATTAAAGACCCATCTGTCATCCATGAGTGGAGCGAACATCTGGATTACAACAAAGTCCTGCCGATCCTCGCGCTCGTCAAGGATCATGTAGTGGGCAGCGCTACCCTTCATTTCTTTGAGGGGCCAAAGCGGCACATTGGCGAAGTGCGCCTCTTCCTTGCAAAGGATTTCCGCAAGCGCGGCCTGGGCATGAAGATGATCAAAGCGTTGATCGAAATCGCGCGCAAACACGGGCTGGGAATTCTTCAGGCTGAAGTGATCGCGGATCAGACAAAGGTGGTCAAGGCTTTCGAAGCCTTGGGCTTCAAGCCGCAAGCTGTGCTGGATGATTATTTCCTGTTCCCAGATGGCGACTCGCGGAATGTGGTTTTAATGATCCTCCCGCTCAGGGTGAAAACAGATGATTTCTAGCGCTGATCTAACAGCGAACAAAAATTGAAACCAAAATGTCGCTGCGCAACGTAGTCAAGAAGGCCAGCAGGCAGGATGTTTATGTTTGCAATGCCTGCAATGATTGCGATATCCCAACCAGTGAGGATATGGATATTCCATTATCAAGCCTGGTTCAGCTTGTGATTCTGAACGACGACGAAGCGCTGCAATGTCGTACGCTCTGGTCTGATATTGCGCTGGAAGCGGCGCACAATGCATGCAAACGTGGACTGAACTTGCACGCCGTGATGCTTGCCCTCCGTGAAGAATCCATGCGAAAGGCTGGAGAATAGACCAACAGAAAGAGGATGAATATGAATACTGAAGAGTTGCTTGCAAAAGCCAAGAAGCCCGCGGCGGACGCAATGAGACTGCATCCGTTCTATAAAGGGAAGATCGAAACCACGCTCAAATGTACAGTCCATAGTTTCAATGATTTCGCCATCTGGTATACACCGGGCGTGGCCGCGCCTTGCAGAGCAATCGAGGCGGACCCCGAACTCGTCTACGAATATACAAATAAATGGAACACAGTTGCCGTGGTCAGCGATGGGACGCGCGTATTAGGGCTGGGCGATATTGGCCCGAAGGCCGGTCTGCCCGTGATGGAGGGTAAGGCCCTATTGTATAAATATTTGGGCGGCGTGGATGGTGTGCCGCTGATGCTCAACACCAAAGATCCCGATGCCATCATCAATACGGTGCTGATGCTCCAGCCTGGCCTTGGCGGCATTAACCTGGAAGACATATCCAACCCAAAGTGCTTTTATATTCTCGATACCCTGCGCGAGAAAGCGGAGATTCCCATCTGGCACGACGATCAACAGGGCACAGCCACTGTCACATTGGCGGGACTCATCAACGCCTTGAAAGTTGTCGGCAAAAAAATGGAGGATGTGAGCATTGCCTTCATTGGCAGCGGCGCATCCAACGTGGCTTGCTCGCGTCTCATCTTTGGTTGGGGCGCCGACCCGGCCAAATGTTTCATGGTAGATAGCAAAGGCATCTTGGGAAAGCATCGCAAAGACCTCGAAATGCGCAAGGCTGAATACAAGGATAAATGGAAGTTGTGCAACATCACCAATGCGCAAGGACGCGAAGGGGATATTCCAGACGCCATGAAAGGTGCGGATGTAGTGATCGCTCTTTCCAAGCCCGGGCCTGATGTGCTCCTCCCGGAGTGGATCAAGGCTATGGCAAAGGACTCAATCGTTTTCGCGTGTGCCAACCCGATTCCTGAGATTTGGCCTTGGGTGGCGAAGGAAGCGGGCGCAGCCGTCATCGCAACAGGTCGCTCCGATTTCCCGAATCAAGTCAACAACTCTTTGGGATTCCCCGGCATCTTCCGTGGCACGCTGGATGTTCGCGCCAGAACGATCACCGATGAAATGTGCTTTGCCGCAGCCCAAGCCATGGCGAACCATGTGGGTGACCGCCTTGCACCGGACTTCATCCTGCCGGATATGGACGATTGGGAGGTCTTCCCGAAGGAAGCCGCCGCGGTTGCCATGAAAGCCATCGAACAAGGATTGGCGCGCATCGAATCCACATACGATCAGGAATATCAACGAGCTTCCCATATCATCAAACGATCCCGCGACATGACAAAACGCTTGATGGAGGAAGGCTTCATCGCCGAACCGCCCCCGGACGAGGACTCACATGATATTGACCTTGAGACCATTAAGTCCGCTTATTAGAAAGGAGAATAAGATGTACGATTTAATCATCATCGGTGGCGGGCCTGCGGGACTCACGGCCGCCATTTACGCCATCCGCAAGCGTTTGAATGTGCTGGTTCTGTCAAAGGACCTTGGAGGCAAGACCAACTATCGCCTGGCGTTGCCCTGGGTGGAGGAGTATCAGGTGATCCGGGGTTTGGAGGTTATCAACAAGTTTCGCAATGAACTTGAGTACCTAGATTTCGCGCGCCACATTGTATCGGTTGAAAAAGTTGAGAAGAAAAGCGACCATTTCGTTGTAACAATCAAAGGCGGCGCGGCTCTGGAATCCAAGGCTGTAATTATTGCCAGCGGAACCCGTCAGGTGCGCATGAACGTGCCCGGAGAAAAAGAGTACACCATGAAAGGGCTTTGTTATTCTGCTCTTTCCTATGCTCCGCTCTTCATTGATAAATCCGTTATTGTGATCGGTGACGAGGAACTTGCCTTGCGCTCAGCGGGTGAGCTTTCGACAGTGGCCCGCGAAGTAACCATGGTTTGCACCAACGACCAGATGTTGGATTCCCCGCTTGGGCACAAACTCCAGCAGGCTCAAAATGTTAAGATCATGAATGATTGCGAGATCGTGGAAGTGCAGGGAGATGAATACGCCCGCAAGCTGATCTTGAAAGACAAGGCTGGCAAGCTCAAGGAATATCAAGCAGATGGAATGTTTGTGGAGAAGGCCCTTGTGCCAAACACCAATATGGTCAGGGAGCTTGTTGCGCTCGATGAACAAGGCCGCATTATCATCGACAGCGAATGTCGTACGAATGTCCCTGGTCTCTTTGCCGCTGGAGATGTAACGGACAGCTATGCCGAACAGGTACTCGTTGCCGTGGGTGAGGGAGCCAAGGCTGCGCTTAGCGCGTACGAATACCTGCTTCCAAAACTCTGATATTGCTGAAATAGATGCTGTACGCAAAGGAGCCCGAAAATATTCCGGGCTCCTTTTGATATCACTATGTATTTAATATTTCCCTTTGCGATAGGGTGCTTGAGCAGATAGAGAGAACATGGACAAAAGTTAAAAAATAAACTGGAAATTTCTGAGAATCTGAAAATTTCTACTATCGAAAGTGGGAATTTAGGTTACCATAGGCCTCATGTCCAAAGTAATCATCCTTGGCTCCTCGAATGCCATTCCTACCAGGGAGAGCGAGAATACTCACATGGTCATTGTGGGGAGTGACCGTATGCTGCTGATCGATTCAGTCAGCAATCCGATTCTGCGTCTGGAGGAGGCGGGGCTGGATTTCAACGACCTCACAGATATTATTGTGACCCATTTTCATCCAGACCATGCCTCCGGTATTCCACTCCTGTTGATGGATATGTGGCTGATGGGCCGGCAGAAGCCACTCAATATTTACGGCTTACACTACACGCTGGATCGTGTTGAAGGAATGATGGGCTTTTACAATTGGTCGGAATGGCCTAATTTTTTCCCCGTTGTTTTTTATCGTCTGCCAGCTTCAGAAATGACCCTCGTCCTTGATTGCCCTGATTTCAAAGTGCAGGCATCACCCGTTCATCATATGATTCCCAATATCGGGCTGCGGATCGAATTTACACACAGCCGAAAAGTGATGGCCTACTCTTGTGATACCGAACCTTGCGATGAAGTTATCCGCCTCAGTGAGGGCGCAGATGTTCTGATCCATGAAGCCACAGGCGAATCGCCAGGACATACCTCCGCAAAACAGGCGGGTGAAATTGCCAAAAAAGCCGAAGTACACAAGCTGTATCTGATCCATTACCCGACAGGTAAATATGCAAAAGGCGACCTTGTCGCTGAAGCGCAGACCACCTTCTCCGGCGATATTGCGCTTGCAAAGGATTTTATGATCCTTGACTTCAGCGAAAAAATACCCCTCTCCCATCTTGAAAGGCGTACTCGAGAGAGGAGAAGGGCTGAAACCAACGGAAACAAAGGTTACGGGTCACCAACCTGAAATATAAGGCTCCCACTCGCCGTTCTCTGTCAGATGCTTGCCAAAAATATAAGCTGCATTGGCAGGCGGCTCCTTTGGAATATGCATGAGGTGCATGTGCGCCTCCTCCACTTTACGACCCCCTTTGCGATGATTGCAATAAGAACAAGCCGCCACGAGATTCGTCCAAATATGCTGCCCACCCATATGGCGCGGAATAACGTGATCCACCGTCAAGGCCCCTTCATGCTTACCACAATACTGGCAGGTATAATTGTCCCTGCGGAATATTTCGCGGCGCGTTAATTTAACGCGCGGCCGTGGCCGATGAACCTGAATTTCCAGTCGAATGACAGAAGGGCGCGGAAGCAGTTGCGAAATTGTACGAATGTGCCCGCGTCCATTTGCGATCATTCCAGCTTTGCCCGCCAGGATCAGACCAATAGCCCGCCGTGTTGAGCATACGTGGATCGGCTCAAAATTAGCATTGAGTACCAATACGGGTTCTTGCATAATTTCTCGGCAATTCTGCGTGATTATACATCCACTTGATTGAATTCGTAAAAGCGTCAAAACAGTGAAACATTACAGGAGCATTTGAAATAAAAATATCTTTGCTTAAGCCGCCGTCCTCGGCGGCATGGTTTGCGTCGAGGACGGCGCAAAGAGCAGTTAGGAGCATTTGAAATGAACGTGATGATCGCAGGCGGCTCAGGTTTGCTTGGGCGAGCGCTGACAAAATCCTTTCTTGCCGATGGACATCAGGTTTTCGTTCTCACGCGGCGAGCAGGCAAAATCAAAGATGTTCAAGCTGTGCAGTGGGATGCGAAAACAACGAACGGATGGGGACATCTTGTCAACAATATGGATGTGATTATTCACCTGGCAGGGAGGACGCTCGCCTCCTGGCCCTGGACTGTCTCCAAAAAACACGCTTTCCTAGACTCCCGCGTCCTGCCTGGACTAGCACTTGCTGAGGCAATCCAAAAAGCGACTCGCCGCCCGGACATTTTCATTCAGCAGTCCGGCATTGCTCATTACGGTTTGAGCGGCGACCTGGCCGATGAATCGACTCCTCCCGGCGATGACTTTCCCGCTCAACTTACTGTGAAGTTGGAAGCTGCGACTAAATCTGTTGAAGAGTTGGGCATGCGCCGTATTATCATGCGTTCTGCAGTTGTGCTGGCGAGAGAGAACATCCTGCTCAAGTTGATGGCACTTCCCATCCAGTTATTTATTGGCGGGCCGTTCGGCTCCGGTCAACATGCCATGCAGTGGATCCACGTCAGCGATTGGGTTGGGGGAGTGCGGTATTTGATCGAAAATGAAAATGCGCGAGGTGTGTATAATCTTATTGCGCCCACGCCAACCTCCAATGCAGAGTTCAACCGTATACTGGCTAGCGTGTTGCATCGTCCATACTGGTTCCCCACACCCGCCTTTTTGTTGAGGACCTTTTTAGGTGAAATGAGCGTCTTGATTTTGGAAGGTAGGTTTTCCCAGCCCAAACGGCTGATCGAGTCTGGGTACAGGTTCCAGTTTCCAGGTCTGCGTGAGGCGTTGACCGATTTGTTTAGTTAAAGTTTAAGGAGAAAAAATCCAATGAAGAAATTCATCCTGTTGTTGACGGTGTTCATCACAGCCTGCGGGTATTCCGCACAAGAGCCAGCCGTAGTTTTGCCGCAATTTCTCGCAACGGCCACCCCGTATATCGACCCATCTTATCCGAGCGCACAAGTGGAATTAGCCGCGCCGAATCAAGTGGCCAGCGGAATCGAAGTTCGCATGGAACGAGCGGCGGTGGAGGGAAAAAGTGTGAACGCGGATGTATGCTTCACATTGCCCGATACATCCGATTGGTCAATTTGGGCAGCGAGTTTGAATTATGGCGGAGTGATTTTGCAGGAATACGGAACCGCACTAGTAAGCTTGCAGGAACCTGCCAATGGTCAAACCGGGCTGCGGTGTGACACTCTAACTTTCGTAGTTCCTCCCGATGCCGATCTTTCCAATGCAACCATCGTGATCGATTCCATTGCGGCAACTCCGCGTGAAGGCGAATACTGTTCTGTCTATATGCCCAAAATCCAACAAGCCATGCTTGAGCGCGGCGTAGGGATTGTATTGGAATGTATTGATGTGAACGGTTTGTTGACGATGCAAATTACGAGCATACCGCCAGAGATGACACAGGAACAAGCCGAGCAAATTGTGTACAGCGATGAGTTTTACACAGTGAAAGGCCCCTGGAGTTTTTCATTTAATTTGTCGCAGTAAAATTCTTGTTGTATAATAACGGCATGTTTGGCAAACTCTTCGTCAACAAATATTATTACGCTTCCCCATAATTTTTTGCGGTAGTGTGCTATCAACGCGCCCTTCACTATCGCGGGCGCGTTTTTGTTTGCC
>NZ_JBXMTI010000037.1:0-44086 GCF_057083605.1 Candidatus Villigracilis sp.
AAGGCGTCTGGTTTTTGGTGTTCCGCACAACACTTTGGCAACATTTTGGCAATTTTTTAGTCTGTTGTGGGAGATTTTTAAGAACATTTTTCGAACTAGGGGTTTTTCGACAGTCTCGTTAGCCCGCATCTTTAGTTATCACGCATGAAATGCTAATTTCACTCAACGAAAGGAATTTAGGACATGCAAAAACGTAAACTTGGAAACAGCGACCTGGAAGTTTCGACTATCGGGCTGGGCTGCATGGGAATGAGCGATTCCTATGGACAGCCGGCCGACAAGCGGGAGATGATCTCACTTCTTCGCACAGCCGTCGAACGAGGTGTGACATTCTTCGATACGGCCGAAGTCTATGGTCCCTTCACGAATGAAGAACTGGTGGGCGAAGCCCTGGCTCCCCTCCGTGACGAAGTGGTGATCGCCACCAAGTTCGGGTTCAAACTGGGTCCCGATGGCGGTCTGAATAGTCGACCAGAACATATCAAGGAGGTGGTGGATGCCTCGCTCAAGCGCCTCCAGATGGATGCCATCGATCTGCTGTATCAGCATCGTGTTGACCCGGACGTGCCCATCGAAGATGTGGCAGGAACAGTTAAGGAATTGATTCAAGCAGGCAAGGTGAAGCACTTCGGCCTTTCTGAAGCCGGAGCGCAAACGATCCGTCGTGCACACGCCGTCCAGCCGGTCGCTGCCCTCCAGAGCGAATACTCGCTGTGGACCAGACACACTGAAACGGAAGTGTTGCCGACACTTGAGGAACTTGGGATCGGCTTCGTTCCCTTTAGCCCGTTGGGTAGGGGTTTCCTCACAGGAAAGATGGACGAAAACACTAAGTTTGACAGTTCCGACTTCCGTAACATCCTGCCCCGCTTTACGTCGGAAGCTCGGAAAGCGAATCAGTCCCTGGTCCATCTGCTTGGCAGGATCGCAGAATGGAAGAAGGTGACGCCGGCTCAGATCGCGCTCGCGTGGCTGCTTGCCCAGAAGCCGTGGATTGTTCCGATCCCAGGCACGACGAAGCTGCATCGACTCGACGAAAATATCGGAGCAGTATCTGTCGAACTCACGCCCGACGATCTACGTGAGATTGAGAGCGCAGCCTCGAAAATCACACTGCAAGGGGATCGCTATCCGGAATCACTGGAGAAATTGACCGGTCGTTGATTAATGAAATGACGTTACTGGTGAGAACGAGGCTCAGACTTTGCATCTTCATGAACTAATGTCTATGGTTTAAGTTTGATGTTGCTGGTTGAAATATCAAATGCCCAGTTTTTGGAATTATCAAGACAACTGGTTCCGTTCGTCACGATGAAATAGGCTGCCGGATCGGGGTTCCATGCCCAAAGGGTATAACAGCCTTCCACCAGGTCATTAATTACAAGAGATTGTCCTGGAGCTAAAGTGTAGCCGCGGTAACCGCATGCACTTTGTGGTCCGGCCTGAAGCAGATAAACAGAGGCCATCAATGTTGCCTTTGTTGTGTTGTCGATACGGATTTTGACAGTCTCTCCCTCCAGCACTGCCGGCAGAACTTGATTTATACAGGGATCTCCAGCACCGGAATTTCCACCGGGCATCGGAGTGAATGTTGCTCCTAAGGATGGCAGCAGGGGAGGTAAAGTAGCGGTGGGAGGCGGTATATTTGTAGCAGTTGCTGTTGGCGGCGGAGGTGTAGCGGTTGGGATGACGGCTTGGGTTTCTGCGATCAGCGCGAGAGCCGCTGCGGCTGCCGTGCTTTGCAGGTCAACCGCGTTGAGTGTGGGTGTAGCATTTGTGCCACAGGCACTGATGATCAGCGTTATGATGAGTGCCTGGGTGAGGATTGAAAAACTTTTCATGTCAACATCTCCATATCTCTTTCAGTCGGCTCGAATATCGCGATTGCCCTGGGCAATACCATGTATCCATGTCTCACGAATTCCTCCAATCATATCTCGGAACCGCGATACACGATTTCGTTATATATAGGTCGGGCTTACAGTGGTTAGATGCGAATTGTCAAAGCACGTAGGCGGTAGAAAGGTTCATAACCATCTTATGGTGTGTTTTTACGCCCCTATTCCCTGCGGGCGAACTTCCTTTTCGATGACTTCTGAGGGTGACAAATTGGAACTTTCCAGCCTGACAAAAAGCCTTGGTGGCAAGATTTGCAGAATGTCAGCGCACCAGTCATCTGGTATGCAGCAATGAAGATTACCTGCGATTCAACGCGGTCAGCGAGCACTCTCGTCACGACCCCAACACGACCCACCTTTGAGAGGGCGCCTAATACATCGTAACGCCCATCTTTTCTTCAGGCAAAGGTGGGTATGGTTTCACACTGCCAAAAATGCCATTCATCGCGGATTTTCAGGATGTATGTGGGTGTTTTTCCTGCATAGGGGATTGCTATAATGATTTATTATGAGCAACGTGAATTTCTTGTTGTTTCCCTCGAAGGATATCCCTTGATTGACGGGCAGGCATGGAACCAGGAATATGACAACGAACTTGATAAACATTCTTGAACAAGGCCAGGTGAACCTGAAAGTGATCAGTCACTTACAGGAGCCTCCTGCTCCATTCACACCGGGCGAGCCGCTCTGGGATGACCCGTATATTTCAGGGCAAATGCTTTCCGCACACCTAAACCCAACGAACGATCTCGCCAGTCGTCGTCCGCAAACCATAGACCATTCGGTAAACTGGCTTGTAGAGACCCTTGGTTTGCAAGCGGGAGATACAGTGCTGGACCTGGGATGTGGACCGGGTTTATATGCCGTCCGCCTGGCGCAACATGGCTTGAAGGTTACAGGGGTGGATTACTCATGCCGTTCGATTGAGTATGCCGTTCAATGCGCGCAAAAGCAGAAACTGGATATCCAATACCGCCATCAAAACTATCTGGATCTGGCGGATTCAGAACTGTACGATGCTGCGTTGCTGATATACGGCGATTTCTGCCCGCTCGCTCCAGATCAACGGAGTCAACTGCTCCGCAATGTTCATCGGGCGCTCAAACCGGGCGGCTTCTTCGTGCTGGATGTCACCACCCGCGAGCATCGCAAACGCCACGGTAGTGTCAATGGTTGGTACGCGGCGGAGAATGGTTTTGGAAGCCGGAAACACACCTGGTTCTCGAACAGGGTTTTGACTATCCCGAGCAATCCATTTTTCTGGATCAGGCGGTTGTGATCGAAACCAATGGCAGGCTTTCCTTATACCGCATGTGGTTCCAGGATTTTTCACGCGAGAGCATCATGCTCGAATTGAAAAACGGAGGCTTTGCCGTCCAAAGTACCTGGAGCGACCTGTGTGGCATGCCCTACGCGGACGAAACGGAATGGATCGGGATCGTCGCTAAAAAGGTCGAACAAAAATAGAAAAAAGGATCGATGTCCAAACATGAGTTATGGAGGAAAAACCTCCCGCTTACACGTTCCGGCAGGGTTCTGGTGTTGGGAATTGATCCATGAAGCACATCACCATCTTTGTTGCCGGCTCGCAGGGCGACATCCAGCCCTGTCTCGTATTGGGAAAGGGCTTGCAGGAGGCCGGATACCATGTGCTCCTGGCGGCTCCGCAGAACTTTGCGGGTTTCGTACAAAAACATGGCCTGCCCTTCCACCCTTTGCGCGGGGATGTTCAGCAGATCATGGCCGGGGAGACCGGGCGAGAGTACATGGAAAAGGGCGGCACGAACCCGATCCAGTCCATTATTTCCATGAGAAAGATGATCGGACCGATCGCGATCCAAATGGCGGAAGACGGCCTGGAAGCCTGTCGGGATGCGGATGCGCTCATCTCGCTGGCTGTGTTCGCTCCGTTCGGGAAAACAATAGCAGAGGTTCGTAACATCCCACTGATCAATGTCGAGCCGACCCCTGTTCTCCCGAGCGTCGATTTCCCTGCGCCCGGGTTTCCCATCCAAAAGAATCTCGGGGGGAGGTTCAACCGCCTCTCCGGTTTCGCAATGCTGCAGGTGATCTGGCAATGGTATCGTCCCTTTGTGAATGAATTCCGAGATCGCTTTGGGTTAGGAGCTATGAGTGGCAGGGATTTCCATCGCACTCTGACCTCCGCTCCTTTGCTGGGCGCATACAGCCCAACGGTAATCCCTCATCCAGGAGATTGGTCGGAGAAGGTCCATATCACCGGTTATTGGTTTCAGGACGATCCTGTCGAATGGCATCCTTCCATTGAATTGGAAACCTTTCTGGAAAAGGGTGAACCGCCTGTCTATGTTGGATTTGGTAGTATGGCAGGGCGCAATCCGCAACACTTTGCAGGGATTGTGCTTGAGGCTTTGGCCAAGAGTGGTCAAAGGGGAGTACTTGCCACAGGCTGGGGAGGTATGAATGTGATGAAAATTCCAGACAATGTGTCCGTGATCGATTCTGCCCCGCACAGTTGGCTGTTCCCGCGCATGGCGGCGGTTGTGCATCACGGCGGCGCAGGGACGACTGCGGAGGGATTGCGTGCTGGTGTGCCAACCGTGATCGTTCCTTTTATTGTCGATCAACTCTTCTGGGGAAAAAGAGTCAAGGCACTGGGCGTTGGACCGCAGCCAATCCATGCCAAACAACTGACGGTGGACAATTTGGCCCATGCGATCCGGACAGTGACTATGGATCCAAAAATGAAGCAACGGGCGGAAACAATAGGTGATTTAATCCGCGCCGAGGATGGTTTGGGTAATGCAGTGAAGATCATCAAGCAGTATTTGGGAGCATGACCATGTCCAAGAAAACCGAAGACTACCAGATCGTTCCTTTCCCAAAAATCCGCCGTTTGATGGTGGATGGCGGGCGGCTGGGACGCCAGAAACATCTTATCCACGGGCTGGTGGAGATGGATGTCACCCATGTGCGCAGGCTGATCCGTGATCACAAGGCAAAGACGGGCGAGTCTCTTTCCTTCACGGCATTTGTTATGGCTTGTCTGGGTCGGGCTGTCGATTTGAACAAACATATGCAAGCCTATTGGACTTGGTGGGATAAACTCGTAATCTTCGAGGATGTGGACGTCAACACCATGTTTGAAGTCGAGCTGGATGGCCGCAGGATCATTCGCCCCCATATTATCCGGGCGGTTAACAGGAAGAATTTCAAAGATATACATGAAGAGATTCGGGCATTCCAAACTGAATACGAGAGCAGCCGCGAAGGGAAGCTCATAGGTTGGTTTGTCCTGTTGCCCGGGTTTATCCGACGTTTCTTCCTTGGGGTTCTTTTCAAGAGCCCGCGCCTGCTAAAGGAAATGAACGGAACGGTATCACTGACGGCGGTGGGCATGTTTGGGAGCGGGGCCGGCTGGGGCATCCCTGTCTCGAACCATACGCTCCAGATCACCCTCGGCGGCATAGCCGAGAAGCCGGCATTGGTCAATGGGCAGATCGAAAACCGCGAATACTTGTACGTGACGATCAGCATGGACCACGATGTGGTTGACGGCGCCCCGGCAGCGCGCTTCATTCAAAGGCTAAAGGAATTCGTCGAGAACGGTCATGGCATTGCGGAGTTTCTTGGATGATCGTGTCAGTTAATCTATACCGCATGGAATGTATCAGACATGGAACGCCATTCGATACAGCGATGCCACTCAATCCCAGCGGCCCACAACGGAATAGTTAAAGAATTAGTGCGGTCACAATCTCTTGTGAAGTTTTTCCTAAAGTTGTAAATCTGCATAATAAGTGCTACAGTAAATTTGCATTTTTGAGAGAGTAGTTGGGCTGCTCAGATGTAATTATGTATCGGCGTTTAATCGTATTGGGCGGCATTCCATAAGAGGTTGAGAAACTCCAATTTATTCCGTACAGTGACGATGATGACCGACTCCGGGCTTAATTTTGGTTCACAAAATTATTGTCTCTGGATTTATGCTCACCTGGACTGCATATAACCAGGGCAACTTCCAACGCTTTCCAGTAAGATGCTGCAAGGTCTTGTAAGTGTTTCTTTCTGCAGGTTGTTTTTCAAACGACGCTATAAAGGAGGTTCAAATGGCAAAGGCAAAGACGAAGGTGAAGGCAAAAGTCGGGATCAGCGAGCGAACTTTCAACGCCCGCCCGGACACCCTCGATTTTCGGGACAAGATGTACGTTCCCACTCTGATCGAGGTGCCAACTCATATCCCCTTGAGCAGATATAAGAAATACAAAACCCCCATCCTTGACCAGGGAAAGGAAGGAGCCTGTACTGGCTTTGGGCTCGCTACTGTTGCCAACTATCTTTTGACACGCCGCAAGGTCATTCCCGATCCAACGCCTGTGAGCCCGCGTATGCTGTATGAATTGGCAAGACGTCATGATGAGAGAGTGTCAAATATCATGGACTTTGTTAGCCCATGATATTTGACACTCTCCAATTCCATGATCGAGATATATTCGAATGCAAGAGTGCCCATGTCGAAGTAGCAGCCAAAGGCCTGTATCGTTCCATCACCTTCCATGTCTTTCTCAGTGATGTAAAAGTCTGTCCCACCGAGAAAGTAGTGAAGATGGACAACAGCCTTGCTTTCGAGTTGTGACTGTTCGTATGTAACTGGCATGGCACGGATCTGTTCCGCCAGGGAGACAAACTTCTTTTGGAACCATTCCCCTTCAGACCGGAAGCAGTTATCCCACATAACTTTCATCTGCGAAACATTCATGAAGGGCTTCAAGAAAGCCACAGCCTGTACGACGTTTGCCGGCATTTCCTTGTGCTTGTTCATTTCAATCCACCTTTCGCGATAACAGCATAGTTGCGTTTCGCGCGGGAAGCAGCTTTCTGTTTTGGAGTGGCCGACCAACGTCGCTTTAATTTCTTGTCAGCGCGGGCCTTTTCCAGCTTGCGGCGTACTTCTTGCAGTTCAAATAGATCAGCTTCGGAAAGTTGATGATGGAAGTTCTTTTTCATTTTTATTCTCCTGAACAAAATTTTGATTCGGGCATCTCACCCCGATCCATTCTCTGTCATTGATTGAAATTGTGGTTCTGGAACAAAAACCGACCATCCTTTTGGGGTGGCCGGCAACAACCTATATCTACCAATAGTCATAGTTCTTTTGGTTTTGGAAGCGTTTGACCGCTGCCTTCACATCTGCAACATCGTTCAAGATATAGGCATTGAGGACGAGGTTCCCGTTCACGACAACGATTCCCACATAGGGTAGATCGTCGCCAAGAAAACCAACTACAGCATCACGACCGGTTGCATGATCATGAAGCCATTCCTTGTCGATCCCGGACAAATCGGGTCGGTCGGGCAGCAGTCTTTCAACCACCGTTCGCCACTCTGGGTGCCGACTATCAATATCCTGGTGCACATCGAATACATTGATGTACCACCCTCCAACATATGGTCCCGCATCAGGGACCGCAAACGGGTTATATTGCCAGGGCATTGGAACCTCCATTCCGAAATAAAGAATGCGCAGGTCAGCCTGCGCATTCGGTTGGTCCCGTTCAGAGCACATGAGCTCCTTCGGGAGAATCAAAAAGCCCGTCTCAAAAGAGACGGGCTTTTGTTGGCTACTTGCTCACGGGTCTTCCAAAGGTGATTATTCGCGGAACGCTGAAGTATCTATGCGTTGGTGAATGAATGACCCAGAAGGCCTTATGGTATTCGGTAGGGGGCTGGTAGCCCATTGAGATACTACCGATCTTTATCCGCCAGCCTTTCCATACTGCGGCCAGCGTGCCCTCCTGTTGGGCGACAGTTCTTTTTCCACTCATCCAGAGCAGGAGCTGGATGATGATCGTGACTATTTTGTCCATAGTCCTCCTTGTTGATGAGATCAAATATATTTGGCTGTTAGTTCTCCTCACCGCATAATCGGCATAAATATATTACCACGAACCCGCCTCCACTTGGAGGCATATCCCTGAATAGGATCCTGCATAACTGGGAGTGTGGCGACTGCAGGTACGGTCAAAAGTCGGCATTCACTGACGGCTTTGAACATCAAAATAATACGTCCAGTGCCTCCAGCAGAAAATCAATGATTCGATGGAGTATTCGATCTGGCTCACTGCCGGCAATGACGACTAGGACTAGAATAGCGGCTTGTGTTCTCATAGTTTCACCTTTGTTTGCGATATGAGTCGTTTTGAATATGAATTAAGACTTTTCACCCTTGGGGCGCCATGATCACACATCCAGGTAGTCCGGGAGGGCGGGGGTAACAACTCTCCCGGAAAGCGGAATTGGAACGGGAGAATAAGTTCAATCCTCGATGGAAGGAAGAACGGACGAAATAGAGAAGGCGTGGGAGGCGTGGGAATGATAGTGATTATTTGAAAAGAGGGGAAAGGGCTTGCAAATACAAACAGGGGTTGCTACAATATTTTTATTCATGGTTTAGCCTCCGTGAATTTATAGCCCGACGAGTTAGAGCTCGTCGGGCTTCGCGTTTAATTTGTCGGGCCTTTCATCCCGATCACATTCTCTGTTTATCTTTGATCACTTTTGCGGTAGCGGTACTGCATAAACCCCCTCTAACAAGAATTCCATTAACCAGAACAAGGCAATACCCTGGGGTGCCGCCTTGTTCCAGAAACTCACCTTTTTTCTACAGCCCCATATACCTTGCCAGATCCTCTAACTCCACAAGAATATTTCGAAGTATCTGATATGGTTCGTTGCCGGCAATCACTACCAGCATGATCATAATTGCAATCGTCCTCATATTCATATGGGCGTGGGAGTTATTCGTGGGTGTGGAGTGAGGCCCAATGTTTTTGCAATGTACCTTGCTATATCGAGAGAACTTCATGTATGGTTCCCACTCCCACGCTCAAAGGATACCTACTCTTGCCGACTATAGCAGGAAAATCGCATAGGGCAGAAGGTGTAGAGTATTTGTTATTCTTCTGGATGATTGGATTGGTGAGTAGAGGAGAATGTTGAGGGATATGGATAAAGGTCTTGAGAGGATGAAAATGCAACAAAAACACCCAACGTGGTGTCGGGCGTAGGCAAGGGGTAAATTAAATTGTGGATGTTACTAAGAAAAGATAGTTACATTATAAGGGATACCAGAAAGTTGTCAAGGATAATTAGACAGTTGATCATGAAATTTCATGGAACACACTCAATTAGCTTGGTGGGTTTGTCTTCAGAGTAGCCGTCAGACAGACTGCTGCAGCCCATTTAATGGTGTGCTCAGCCTTGTAGCAATATAACTCTATCCATGTCTCCAGCGCCGCATGAGTTCTGTGTGCGGTGCACCGGTGCCGGCTGCAACCATTTCCATTATCCTAGAGTACAAACCAAGATAATTACAGGCTAAACAATTTCAGCATACTCCCATGCAGAGAAATCCACTATTTCAACAGGTACATACTCAGGATCAAGGTTGTGCTCCATGCACTTAGCCAAAGGGTGGTTTTTCGGTCAAATCCCGATAGTTCACAGGCTATGAATGGTGGCGCTTTTTATTAGTGCATTTTCAAAAACTACCTTGGAAACGGGTAAAAAGACCTTGGGGTGGAATCTTATCAATCCTGTTTCCGAAAAATTAACGCATTTTAGGCTATTTATAGAGCAGTTTCTCCCACGGCTTTTATAGGGCAATAGACTTATGTCTGATAACCCAGCCTCTTCCGGACAGTGCAAGGGTGGTGGTCATCAGGCTTTCTGCATCATAATTCCCGAAAAATATCCTTTTTTCAATTTTGGGGCATAAGAGTGTGTACACCCCTCAAATCTTTCGAGTAAAAATTTTAGCCATTTAGGATTTTATTCAAATACCACCGCCTTCCAAGGTGCCTGCACCTGAAATTACTGAGTATACATTTTTTGAAAACGTTATTGATCAGGAAGAAAAAGTATTTTCATCATTCTTCGCCAAGTTTATGAACTCAGTTAGATCTGGCAATTAACTTATATGCCCTAGATCAAGTATAGTGCTCCCACGTTTTTTCCCACGTTCGATTTCCCTTATCTAAAACCCTGGCATTGACTCTCCCACGTTTCCCACGTTTATTCCCACGTTGGAACATTTTGGTCTGCGCAGAGGTAGACCCCCACTTGATCATGTTTATGATGGAGGCCATGCAGCAAACTACTGAACTTGTACCCACCAATGGCATTTCGGAGAATGTGTTTCAATTTTCAATTCTCCAGCAGGGAATAATATATCTTTCTACGCTCTTTCCCACAGCAGCGGTCTTCATGTATGGTTTTCTTGGATCCTTCAACCGCTTGTTGGGTGATAGCTTCTGTTCTTTTTATCATGCAAAAAACCTCGGTCTTCTTAGGTCAATCTGGTATTGGCGATTAAATTGGAGCGGCAGATATTCCGCTTATGCCTTCGACTGGTTGGTGCTCAAACTTTTTGGTTCAAACATCCAATTATTAATTCCGATCGTTTTGTGTATATGGGTGGTTGCAAATACCGCAGTAGTCTATTTGCTATTGAATTCCAAAAAACACGAATTTCGCTATGCTCACGTTCATCTAATCCTTGGTCCAGTGTCTGTGTTCGTTATTCTTACCATCAGCCCTTATGTGGAACAATCTTTCATCTGGATTGACGGCTTCCGTGCCTACACCCTCCCGGTGATCCTGCTTGCAGTGTACCTGGCCTTATATCTTGCCTTTGCCAACAGGATAAACAAACGGTCAAGGTTAGCCGCATCTATCCTGTCGTTTTTCTTTTTCTATATCAGTGGAGGGCTAAGCGAGACTTTTGCGATTTTCCAACTGGCACTGTTCTTATTTTGGATTGTGTATGTTTTGATCGTAGAGCGCACCAAAGAGACACTTAAGCTGCAACTTCTCGTTGTTGGATTCATCGGTACCCTGGCCTCTTTCCTAACCATAGTCACGGCTCCCGGAAATGCAGTCCGACAGGGGATGTTTCCACCACCACCAGGCTTACTCGAACTGACAAAAATTTCCCTTGCTGGTTATGGCGAAGTTCTGGGAAGTATTTTTTTGACACCAGAAAAGATTATGGCATTGTTTGGCTCTGTAGTTCTTTCTGCATGGGTTGGGAGTGTTTACAACGGGAGTATCACACTGCGTGGCAGGAAGATCCTGCTGCAAATCGCTGGAGCCGTTCTTTTACCCATTTCGTGTATTGTACCGGGTGCCTATGTTTATGGCGAAGCACCACCTGAACGAGTTTTGATCATCTCGACTTTTATTATGAGTGTGTTAGCCATGTCGTCCGCATTCCTGGCTGGCAATCTCTCACGTCAAATCGCCTTTCCAATGGGCAGAAAGTTTCTCTTACCCATCGCAATCCTGTTACTGTCCTTTTCATCCTTATCAAACGTGGATATCCTTTTCAATAGCAGGGCGGAATACGCAAGGTATGCACAAAGTTGGGATGATGTCGATCACCTTATTAAACAAGCACGGAGTGATGGAAGGGATTCAATTGAAATAACGGAAATGATGCCTAATTGGGCGGGAATCAATCAGCCCATCCCGAACCCAAAATTTTGGGTAAACAGGTGTTACTCATCTTTTTACGGCATTGAAGTTATCGGACCTCCGTAATCTTAGTGCCACTGCACTTTTCGGCCTCTTCGCGCGGGCGCGCCAACGTAAACGTAGCCCTCTTCCGTGTCACTCCTGACCACCGCGCCGGCCGCGATGACTGTTCCTTTACTGATGGTAATACCGCCAACGATAATAGAACCGGTACCAATCAGGCAATTGTCCTCAATCGTTGGGGCGGACTCGAGGCCGGACTTGAGGTGTGCGTGGATGAGACTTCCCGCGACCACACAGTTGTCTCCGATGACGACATCGTTGCAGATAAAGCCTGAAATATATGATTTCATCCCAATCCGAACGCGATCATAAATTCGCGCGCCATATTCGATCACGCAGTCATTTCCTATTTGGCAATCTTCACCTACAAAGCAGTGGTAGTCAACTCGGAGTCGATCACCAACAATATAAAGATTTTGGCCGAGATGAGCCTCGAAGCGACCCTATTCAAAACCATGGACTAGAAATTATCATCGCTTGGAAGTATGGCTCGTCAGATCAATTTACTTTGCCTCGTCAGGCAACGACTGGAGACAACTGATTGTTCGATGAAACCAGTCAATTGTTGAAACTAGTAGATGCTGGCGCTTCTCAGGTCAGAATCGCGCAAGAATTTCCAACCCACAAGTGGAAGCTCATCAGGTATAAGGTATCTTCTATACGTGGTGGCAACAGCTTGATGTTCAGACCAAAACTAATAAAGGATGAAGAAACGTTTTTTCAGTTTCTCAATCGCAGTCGGGAAAATAGTTCTATGGCGGACTTGACTTCTGTCTCCTATATCTCGATGAATTTCCAGAGTTTTGGACCCGCATTCTCGAAGTGATGCGCCAACCGATGGGAGACAAAGTTGACACCATCAGCCGCACCAAGGGATCATAAACTTTTTCAGAAAACTTTCAATTAATTGCGGCCATGAATCCCTGCCCGTGCGGCTTTTTTTCTGACCCACAAAAACCCTGTACGTGCGCTCCCGCTGTCGTTACCAGATACCAAAAACGCATCTCCGGCCCCCTGCTCGACCGTATTGATATCCATATCGAGGTGCCGCGCGTGGACTATGAAAAACTCAGCAGAAATCGCCTGGGCGAAACATCCGAAACCATACGAGCCCGCGTACAAGCAGCACGAAACATACAAAATAAGCGATTTGCAAATGGGGAATCAAAGGACATCGTCCGTAATGCCGATATGCGCGTTGGGGAGGTAAGGCAATTTTGTCAGTTACAGGTTGAGGAACAGAGCTTGATGCGTTCTGCGATGACTCAACTCAATCTTTCGGCGCGAGCTTATCATCGTATGTTGAAGCTTGCGCGTACCATTGCAGATCTGGCTGGAGTTGAAGACATCCAGTCCGCGCATTTGGCGGAGGCTTTGCAGTATAGACCGAAGTTGATGATAGGGTAACGAGGTAATTTAGTTTATTTCTTTTCCAAGTTACATTGTGAAATATTTCCTAAAATTGACTTTTTTTCTGGAAGTTATATCATATGGGAAAGATTATGTTATCGAAATAAATACTGTAACCTTGCACTAACTGCTGGATCATTATTGACAACATTCTTGCTGGGGGCAGGATGTTGTCAGTTTTTTTGTAATGCTAATGTTGGGTAGACAATGAAACCATGGCAAACTTAGCAAAATGAAAAAAGAAGCAGAAAACCAAAACGCATCTTCTCAATTCCTTAAAACGGATAGAGGGAAAACTAAATCGAATACGATTGAGGTGCCTTCAATTGCTTTACCTAAAGGAGGGGGAGCCATAAAAGGTATCGATGAGAAATTTTCTGTAAATGCAGTAAACGGTACCGCGGCTTTTTCTATTCCATTACCAATCTCTCCCGCTAGGGGTGCCTCACCACGATTGACTCTTTCTTACAATTCAGGAAGTGGAAACAGCATTTTCGGTTTGGGTTGGAATCTCAACTTATCGTCCATAAGACGTAAAACAGACAAGTGCCTGCCGCAATATTTAGATTCTATTGATTCTGATACATTTCTATTCTCTGAGGCGGAGGATTTGGTACCAGAGTATAAAAAAGAAGTGGATGGCAGCTTTAGCAAAGATGGTGATGGAAGTTACATTATTCACGAGAAAGATTCACCGGATGGTTTATCTGTAATTGGGTTTTACAGACCTCGAATCGAAGGTTTGTTCGCAAGAATTGAAAGATGGACAGAAAAGGGCAACGGCGCAATCAAATGGCGGGTCATCACTAAAGAAAATGTAACCACTCTCTTTGGCTGGTCTTCCAATTCCAGAATTGCCAATCCTAAAGATATGACCAAGGTTTTTGAGTGGTTGCCTGAATTTGTATTTGACGATAAAGGAAATTGCTCGCACTACATTTATAAAAAGGAGGATAACCAAGGGCTGGATCCTTCTTTATTGCACAATCGGAATCGTATTGATGGTGGGAGTATCACTTATGCTAACTTGTATTTGGAAAAAGTACTGTATGGTAACAAGACGCCGTATACGAAATTTGCTAATCCATTCCCACTCGAAGCCGATTACATGTTCCAAACAGTATTGGATTATGGCGAATACGATCTAAATGCGCCTTATCAAAAGATAAGGGCCTGGGATTATCGTAAAGATTCTTTCTCTGACTACAAGTCCGGGTTTGAAATTCGCACGACGAGGTTATGCAAAAGAGTTCTGCTTTTTCACTTTTTTGCTGAATTACCTGGTGGTTCCGCCTTAATAAAGTCTTTGAATATTGAATACGACACTGCGAGTCAGCAGGATTTCACATTCCTTAAAACCCTGGCCTCATTTGGTTACATAAAACAAGCAAATGGAACGTATACCAACAAGGGCCTGCCTCCGATGGAGTTCAAATACCAGAAGCACGACTGGAATCGAGAAGTTAAAGCCGTAACGAGTGACAATTTGGTAAATGCTCCCGCCGGCCTTCATGAAGCCGATTACCAATTCAATGACCTATTCAATGAAGGATTGTCAGGAATCTTATCAGAACAGGCGAATGGCTGGTTTTACAAGCACAATCTGGGAGAAGGCAGATTTGAACCAGCGAAATTGGTTACACCGAAACCTTCCTTCGCTGGTTTGGGAAAACAATTGCAGTTGCTTGACTTGGACGCGGATGGTGGCAAACAATTGGTAAGCTTTGAAAGCGAACCGCAAGGCTATTTCGAGTTAAATGACGAGGATGAATGGCCGGGATTTAAAATTTTTGAAAAACTTCCGAATATTAACCTTAAAGACGCGAACACCCGCATGCTGGATTTGAATGGCGATGGCAGACCAGATGTCTTGATCACCAAGGACAACGTGTTCAACTGGTACGAATCTTCTGGCCGAAAGGGATTTTCCCAGGGCTATAAAACCGTCAAGCCTTTCGATGAAGAAGTTGGCCCATCTGTTGTCTTTGCCGATGAAAAGCAGACCATATTCCTGGCTGATATGTCAGGCGACGGCATGACCGATATTGTTCGCATTCGGAATGGGGAGGTGTGCTACTGGCCGAACCAAGGCTTTGGGAAATTCGGGCGAAAAGTGGGTATGGACAATGCGCCTACATTTGATTACCCCGATGCATTCAATCCATCATTCTTACGCTTAGCCGATATTGACGGCTCTGGTACAACCGATATTGTCTATTTGGGGAATGATACATTTACCTGTTGGATGAATTTGAGTGGTAATGGGTTTAGCACCACGCCTTTTGAAATAGATACTTTTCCAGAGATCCACAATCAAGCTGCGATCACTGTAACTGATTTATTAGGCAATGGTGTTGCCTGTATCGTTTGGTCGAGCCCACTTTCAAAAGATACTTATGCGCCTTTGAAGTACATTGACCTGATGAATGGCAAGAAACCACATATCATGGTTTCTTACAAAAACAACCTGGGAAAAGAGGTTTCTTTAGAATATTCGCCCTCGACTAAATTTTACCTTGAAGACAAATTGGCAGGAAAGCCCTGGGTGACCAAATTGCATTTTCCGGTGCATTGTATTTCAAAGACGGAAACAAGGGATATTGTTTCAGGTTATCGATTCGTGACTTCCTACAAATATCATCACGGTTATTACGACCATGCCGAACGCGAATTCCGTGGCTTTGGCATGGTGGAACAAATCGACGCTGAACACTTTGAGCATTGGATAAAAGGTATCGCCAACAATATCGTTGACCGGGAATTGCATCAGCAACCGGTCCGCACTAAGAATTGGTTTCATACCGGTGCCTTTTTAGGCAGGGATAGAATACTCAACCAATTTGCACATGAATATTGGTATGAGGAGATGGCAAGGCAGGGTTTTGCCGTCGCAAATAACGAACAGCCATTGCCAGATGCGAGACTTATTGCCGCTGCAGGGATCGATACAGCAGTAATTGATCACTTAAGTGGAGAAGAATGGCAACAAGCCTTGCGCACATGTAAAAGTACGGCGCTGCGTTCCGAGGTCTTTGCCATGGATGCGCCATTGATCGGGGCTACTCCGGACCAGCGCAAACGGGAACTGACACCTTACTCTGTCACTACCCATAATTGTGTCATAGAATTAGTACAGCCGCGCGGACAGAACAAATATGCCGTTTTTGCTGTGAAGGAAAGCGAATCAATCACCTACAGCTATGAACGGAACACAGCAGATCCCCGCGTTTCCCATAATTTGAATATTAAATTGGATGAATACGGTAATGTGCTGGAATCAGTTGCCGTAGTCTATCCGCGCATGGTGATCGAACCAGCTTTGCCTCCCGAGACACAGCATGCGCAAGATCAGACTATCATCATTTACACACAAAATAAATTCACGAATGATGTCATGAATGATGATGAATTTCGTCTTCGCTTGCCTTCCGAAGTGAAAACTTTCGAACTGAAAGGCGTTTCCAAGACAGGTATTTTTTATGGTTTGTCAGATTTTGATAACATCCTTACATCTGCGGGCGATGCTTTCTACTATGAAGTGGATAAAAAACCTGCGCCGGGAACATCCCAGAAAAGACTTATTGAACATGTTCGTAGCATATTTTACGAGAATGACTTAACCGGAGCCTTGCCGCTGCATCAGTTGCATTCAAGAGCCTTGCCTTATGAAAACTATCAGTTGGCTTACACCCCAAATTTGATAACAGATATCTATGGCGCGAAGGTCAATGCTGCTTTGATGCTGGAAGGTAAATTTACTCACAGTGAAGGGGATAACAATTGGTGGATGCGATCCGGCACCATGCAGTTTATTACCAGCGCAGAAACTCTGGCCGATGCGCGAAATCGCTTCTTTATGCCCATCTCATACACCGACCCTTATGGGGCAGTGACCAAGGTAACATATTACAGCAATTACTTCTTGTTCATTGAAGAAACAGAAGATGCGATCGGCAATAAAGCCAGGGTTGATCGTTTTAATTTCCGCACGCTTTCGCCTCAACGGATGAAAGATGCGAATCACAATCTCTCCGAAGCGCTCGCAGACGAATTAGGCGTGGTCAAAGCCATGGCGGTTTTTGGGAAAGGCAACGAGGCGGATGATTTAGCTGGCTTAAACGAATTCACCCTTGCTGCAGAACAAGCTCAAATTACCACCTTTTTCAATTCCCCTGACTCTGTGCTGTTGACGAATCGCGCTAAAACGCTGTTACAACATGCCACTACACGCTTTGTGTATGATTTTGATGCCTTCCGAAACTCTGGAAAACCTGTCGTGATTTCTTCCATTACACGGGAGGAGCATTTTCAAAAAAATAATACCTCCCCTGTGCAAATTAGTTTTGAGTATAGCAACGGCTTGGGACAGGTGGTAATGAATAAGGTGCAGGCAGAGCCGGGGATTGCCAAACAGGTTTCTGTCAATCCGGATGATACGTATTCAGTGACAGAAGTCGATACGACCGCATTCATTCCCAAACAGTTACGCTGGATTGGAAATGGCAGAACAATACTCAACAACAAAGGAAATGCTGTAAAACAATACGAACCCTATTTCTCGGTAACGTATCAATATGAAGAGCTAAAGGAATTGGTCGAGTCAGGCGTTACACCGATACTTTATTACGATGCGATGGGGCGCTTGATAAAAACCGAAATGCCGGACGGCACATTTAGTAAAACGGTCTTCGACTCCTGGAAGCAAGCTATTTATGACCCCAACGATACTGTTTTAGAATCTTCCTGGTACACAAACCGCGCCAACCGCTTGATCGACGCCGAACTGATCGCTGAAGGCAAGGATCCGGGCAGGGAAAAATTGGCGGCCGACAAGGCCGCCAAACATGCGAATACTCCAAATGTGCTGAACTTTGACACTTTGGGAAGACCAGTATTGTCCATCGCCCACAACAAAAACATAACTACCGAGGCGGATGAGTTCTACCATACCAAAGTACATCTGGATGTTGAAAGCAATCTTCGCAGTGTAACTGATGCTCGAAGCAATGTGGTCATGCAATACAAATACGATATGTTGGGAAATAAAGTGTATCAGAGCAGCATGGATGCCGGGCAGCGATGGCTCCTGATTAATGTTCTTGGCAATCCATTGCGCACCTGGGACGAACGCAATCACGAGTTTCAATACTTTTATGACACTTTGCATCGTCCGACGCAAAGCAAGGTTGTAGGGGGGGATGGCGCTTCTTCACTTGACCATATTTTTGATCGAGCTTTTTACGGAGAATCTCAGCCTAATCCTGAACTGAAGAACCTGCGAGGCCAAATCTTTCGGCATTATGACACAGGTGGCTTGGTGGAGACCCCAGAATATAATTTTAAGGGACAGCCAAAATCAACGGCACGTAGATTGTTTAAGAAATATAAAGAAACTGCCAATTGGATTGATGCCAATTTATCCATAGATTTGGAAGCGGAAACATTTACTTTTATTACCGAGATGGATGCTTTGGGGCGGATAACCCAACAAATCGCTCCTGATGGCAGTATCATCACGCCTTCTTACAATGAAGCTGGGCTGCTGAACAGCGAAACCGTCGCTCACTTTAATCCAACTGTTACTAATACCTACATCAAAGATATTGATTACAACGAAAAAGGGCAACGTAGCAGGATTATTTATGGCAACAATGTTGTTACTCATTTCTATTACGACAAAGAAGCTTTCCGCCTTATTCAATTGGAAAGCAAACGGCAAAACAATGACCCATTGCAGGATTGGCATTACACTTTTGATCCTGTTGGAAACATCACCCATATAGAAGACAAGAATATTCCAGTTGTTTTTTTTGATAACCAAAAAATAACCGGCGTTTCCGCTTATTCCTACGATGCGCTTTATCGCTTGGTGGAGGCAACAGGCAGGGAAAACAATACTGCCTTGAGTTTTGGAAGTAAAGACAATTGGGATGATTCTGCCTTTATGCAAAATTTTAATCCAGGTGATCCGATGGCAATGAGAAACTATACTCAAAGCTATCAATATGATGATGTAGGGAATATTAAACGGATCCAACACCAAGCAGCAGGCAATAGCTGGACCCGCGATTACCACTACCAGGCCGCCAATAACCGTCTAATTAATACACAGGTTGGCACAGACATTTATATATACCCTCATCACCCTCAACATGGTTTTATGACTGCCATGCCGCATTTGGAAGATATAGGCTGGAACTTTAAAGAAGAACTCGTAAAAACTATCCAGCAGAGACGCGTTGATGGTGGCACTCCGGAAACAACTTATTACCAATATGATGGTCAGGGTCAACGCATCAGAAAGATAACCGATAATACTGCTAACGCCGGCAATACACCAACCAAAAAAGAAGAACAGATTTATGTAGCTGGTTACGAACTTTACAAAAGACACAGCGGCGCAAATGCTGGCATAGAACGAACCAGCCTAAGCCTGATGGACAAAGAATACCGCTTTGTGATGATCGAAACCCGCAATGATATCGATGATGGTACAGAAAAACGCCTTATGCGTTACCAACTTCATAACCACCTTGGCTCTGCGAGTTTGGAGTTAGACGGCAGCAATAATGCAAAGGTGATCAGTTACGAAGAATACCAGCCTTATGGTATGGCTGCCTATCAGGCAAAAAGTACGGCAATAAGATCTGCGGCTAAGCGCTACCGATACACCGGCATGGAACGGGATGAAGAGAGTGGATTGGAATATCATAGCGCAAGATATTATTTGTCCTGGTTAGGAAGGTGGATAAGTGCTGATCCGATAGGAATTGGGGATGGCGTGAATGTCTATTGCTATGTAAATAATAACCCCATAGAGAGAGTAGATTTAGACGGCAAAGAAACACACATACTTAGCGCTGCAGAGATGGGGCAATACAGCTCTGCAGGGCAAGCATTTATAAGAAGAGTAGATCAATGGTTAAGCCCTCAAATAGATAGATTGACAACCCAAGTTGCCAGCGATCGTACGCGAGTTGCTAGCTTACAAAGAACTATTACTGCAAGACAAACAAGTATAGCAGGCCATGATAGGGATATCGCCCAAGCAAGAAGTCAAATACAAACTTTGCAAGGGCGACATGCATCACGCAGCCAAATAAGTCAGCTACAAAGTAGATTGCAAACTTTACGCAATGAAAGAGTTGCGTTGAATACTCAACTTCAAACAGCAAGTGCAACTTTGAGGACTACTCAAGCACACTTGACCAGAATAAGCGGAACTTTATCACGATTAACAGACTTAAGAACTGACTTTCGTGCTGCATTGGTTAGTGGGATAAGGCACGGAACGGACTCCTTGATTTTGGCTAATGTGATTTTTAACGAAGCTGGAACACAAAATAGAAATGCAAAGCTTGCTGTAGCGTATGCTTATATGAATCGATATGGCGGTGTATCAACACCTAGTGGGGCTGCAATTAGTAGTTTTACCAGTTTGAGAGCAAGATTTGATGCATTAAGGAATGATTCAGACCGAATGTCGTTTGTAAGAAGTATGGTAGAACCTCTTGAGGTAGCTGCTCAAAGATTAAATGATACACATGCAGCGGCTAATGATCCAACAAGTGGTGCTACTCATTGGGTAAGTCCAATCAGTTTACCATCTTTCGATCCTACAAATCCAAGACATGTAAGGGATAGATATAGCAGAACAGAAGGGACAGCAATCAATCGTGGTTTCCCTAATTGGGCAAGGTCTAATACGGATCCACAAGTGCCAATCATGATTAGAGCGAATCAATTGGATGCAAATTATAGAGAAATTGCTGTGGCTGGAGTGAGTAGAGAAAGCTTCTTGTTTTACAGAGGTGTGCGTTAAATGGATGAGCTTGTATTTCGTGTCAAAGATTTACAGTATGGCGCTCGCTGGGTGGTATTGCTTAGAGTGACTTAGGAAAATATTTACACGGGATGATTCTATTCAACAAAATTAAATAAAAGAAATAGCGAGGAAGAAAAATCATGGAAAGTAAATCGAAAATAAAAACGTAAACTTCATTCTCGGACCTCTATTTGGCAGATTGAGTTAACTTCTGCTACACAAATATAACTAAAATTTGTCGACTTAAGTTGTGTGAAGAGGGATGAATATTGAAACAGATTGTTAATCGGTAATGCTAAACAAAAGAGTAACGGTATAAAATCCACAAGGAGAATCGTCATGACACAGAAAATCAACAATCAAAAACCAAATCTTGTTCTCGGGCGTGTGTCTGACAAGTTGAATCGTCCTCTGGTAAATCTCATCGTGCAGGCTTATGACAGAGATATACGCAGTGAGGAACTGTTGGGGGAAGATATCACCAACAGAGAAGGTAAATACGAAATTACCTGGTTGCACAGCCAGCTTAGCGGGCGAGGTAGAAAAGAAGCTGATCTCGTCATGAAAGTGTTCACCCAAGAGAAGAAAACGTTGTTATTTACTACCGACATGGATGGAGTCCGCTTTAATGCTTCGCCCAGGGAAGAAATCAATATCACTATAAAACAGGCCATCAAGCCGGAAGTAGCGGAATACGATTACTTACTTAGGGAGGTCGGCTTTTTGGCTGGAAAAGTTGCCATTAATGACCTGCAAGAGAGTGAAGAACACAGAGACATTACCTTCCTCTCCAAAGAAATGGAAATACCAGCAGAAAAAATTGAACACCTGGTCGTGGCGCACCGCCTGGGTTCAGAATCAAATATTGATGCCGCCTTTTTTTACGCATTGCTCCGTGAAAACACTTTACTCAAAAACGATTTGGCCAAATCTTTTCATGCACGATTGGCTATTGACATCAATACTGAAATCCTACCTTTACTCTATGATGCAACGTTGGCAGATCCCAAGGTGGTGAAGCAGGATATAGAAGCTGCGGTGAAGAAGTTGACAGTTCCCGCAAGGCTGGCCAAGGAATTGAAGAGAAACCTGGAACAGCTTGAGCAGTACAAACAAAAGGCCAAAGAACACTATAAGAATGAGCATCCCCGAAAGGTGCTGAAGATTCTGAGCCGTTTTGTAATGGAAGAAAAACTCACGGAGATAGGTAAACTTTTTGAGGAGAACAAAAACGACCTCAATACCTTTCTTCAAAAAATCACAGCGGCTTCTTTCTTCAAAACCGATGAAAAAGCAAATGATGGCAAAACATCGCTCGCCTTGGGAGAGGTATTGGGCTTTGATGAGGAAATTATTTCCCATGTGAAAGAAGTGCAAAATATCAAGAAGCCGGAAGAAGTAAGAAAATTGGCAGCACTGAACAAGGCTGCCTGGAAAGATGTACTTACGAAATCAGCAGATAAAATAACCCTGGCTGGCAAACCTATGGACAAAAAACTCATAGAGTTGCACGCATCTTCATTAGCCCGCAAACTCGAAAAAGAATTTCCAACGGTGGCTTTTGCCGCCCAATTGGGAAGAGAAAAAAAGGCTCCATTGAAAAATCAGAAGGAGCTCGCGGAATTTTTCGCAAAACACGAAGATTTTGATCTGCAACACAGCAATATTGATCTTTTCCTCAAAGAGAAAAAAATGGCGACGGAGAAAAACGCAGCTATGCGCGAAGAGTTGAAGTCGGTGCAGCGGGTATTCAAACTGGTGCCGCATTACGGAAAAACAAATGCGCTTTTAGGTCAAAAAATTCATTCGGCCCAAAGTGTTGTTGCAGTTGGCGAAACGCGCTTCGTGAAGGAAATTGCGCCGAAAGCGGGCATAAAAGTGGAGGAAGCCAGGGAAATTTTCCGCAGGGCAGAACGTACTACCACTGCCACCATGCTGATCGTCGGCGAATTGCAAGATACCATGCGGGCGATGGATATCAACGCCATAGAAACATCCTCGCTGGCAATGAAATTGGAAGCGGTTAGTAAAGATTTTCCCAACCTGAAATCTTTGTTTAAGCTTACGGATGTATGTGCCTGTGAGCATTGTCTCTCGGTGTACAGTCCCGCAGCGTATCTGGTGGAGATTTTGCAGTTCCTCGATAAACGAAGCGTAACCGACCTGACAACGGTTCCTCCAACAACTGCCCATTTGGCAAAAGATATCCTGTTCGAACGCAGACCGGATTTGGGTGACATTGACCTGGGCTGCGAAAATGCCAATACCCCCGTGCCGTATATTGATTTAGTATGTGAACTGTTGGAAGAAGCGGTAGCGCCCGATGCTGGCATTGCTTATTCCGGGGTTCTCTCCGGTGGAGCTGACCCCTTGGTGGGTAAAGTTTCAAATGATTTGCTTACCGCCTTACAGGCGGCTGGTATGCCGATCACCAGTCAAGCACAGATATTCGCAACAGAAGTATCGTCTGGCTCCTCAGACACCCTTCCGCATTATTTAAGAGACAAGAAAGCGGTGTGCAAGATCGTCCACACAATAGGCAACAACTATAACGTATTCCGACTTAGGCAAACACTTTCCACTGAGGAAGAATTGGCGGCAGCGCCCGAATATGTCAACGCCAGTGCTTACACTGAGCTGAGTAGCAAATCGTATGCATTCAAGCTGCCCTTCGATCTAAACCATATCGAAGCCAAAGCCTATTTCGATAGGTTTGATATTTCCCGGGCGAAACTCATTAAAGACTTTCAGTCAGCAGGTATTCCTGCGGACGCTTCGATAGCAGTAGAGGATTTAGGATTGACCGATGCCGAAAGAATATTAATCGTTACACCCGATGCTAATCACCAGCAGAAATACTGGAATACAACCAGTGTAAGTGCCTCTGATGAAATGAAAATAGTGGAAACTTTTCTGACCAAAACAGAATTAACCTATCAAGAACTTGAAATACTACTTTCCTTGAAATTCATCGATCCTGCCGGTAACCTTTTTATCAAGCGCAATGACATATCATCCTGCGACACCGAACAGATGGAAATTGCCAACCTGAATGATGCGACATTGGATCGCATTCATCGTTTCCTGCGTATGCAAAAGAAAACAGGCTGGAAGTTTGAGCTGTTGGATGAGATCATTTCCCAAAATAAATTGGGCAATGGAAAACTTGATACTGCTGACGATAATGGAAATGGCATCAACAATGGGGATGAATGCCTGATCAAAGCCGCTGACCTGGTAGCTCTTTCCAAAGAAACAAGCATCAAGTTGATTGAGCTGACCGGTTTTTATGGTGATATCCCACATAAGATCATCAAAGAAGATACACCAAAACCTCTCTACCAGAACATATTCCTGAATAAAGCCCAAAACGGTTTTGTGGACGATGCCTTACAGCCCGAAAAAGTGGACGGCTCGCAGCTCTTAAGCAGTGTGCTGAACAGCCTTTCTGTGTGTTTGCAAATATCTGAAAGCGATCTGGGCAAGCTATTGTCTCTGCTGTCGGATGGAAATTTAACGTTTGCCAACCTTAGTTACTTGTTTGCCGCATCTCGCTTGATGCGCAAATTGAATCTGAAAATAGATGACTTCATCACTTTGGTGAAACTTACCGGTATTAATATTCAGGAATCCCCTGCGCAAACCCTGAAATTCGTCGAGGCTGTCAAGGATTCTCAGAAGCTCCCGCTCAAACCCGTCGATATCAAATTTATGCTTCGCCACGAAGCTGATAATCTGGGTGATCGGGGAATTAAAGATGATAAGATCAAACAACTTTTGGAGAAACTGCAAGCCGATTATCAAAAGGCGTTCATGGCTAATAAATCGCCATTTAATTCCAACTTAACAGCTGATGAACAAAAAGAAACGCTTCAAAGCATGCTTTCAAAACTTGCTGGGGTTAGTGAATCAGATGTAAAAACAATGGTTAAGTTTATTGACGGGGACTGGCTATCTGCCAATAATGCCAAGACATTTGTTGATGACAAATTGGGTAACTTGCTCAACACTCTATCAATAAAAAATTCAATTGACGAATTAGATAATGACCTACCCTCAAAGACTCTCCACATTTCAAATCATGAAGTTGCCTTGCTCGCAAAAAGAAATGCTGAAGAAGCGATTGCAGCCGCAACTAACCCTGCCGAAATAGCAGCAGCTCAAGCGCAATTAGCAGCGGCAGATGCGCAAATATTAATAACTTTGCCCAAATTTAATATCGTTACAGGCAAAAACCTTGTTAGGGCCTTTCTTGATGGCATATCCAATTATCAATCTCACTTAGAAAAGCATACAATCTTGCGACAGATTACCTCAACGAGTTTCAAATCGGAATTGGATGTTTCAACAACTGTTTTAAAGTTTGCCAAATTAAAGCTACCTCCACCCGGAACCAATCTGCTCAGTGATTTGTTGCTTTCAGATACATTGATCGACACTTTAAATGAGCTCCCGATTTTGCCGGCCATTAGTGAAATTTCTTTCCCAGAACAATATAAGACTTTGCGATTGCTACATAAGTTATTACCATTAATCAATTCATTCAAGTTGGAAAATCGAGAAATTGAATGGTATTTTGAGCATAATTCAGATCTGAATTGGTTTTTATGGGACGAGATTCCATATCAGGCAGGTCAAACTTCTGTGGATTATGGTCGATTCGTTGCATTTGTAGAAATGCTTGCTTTGGCCAAACAGCTGACCCCAGTCCCCAGCCCGGCAGATGCGGAAAACCCAATTACTTTCTTGTCGTTGGCTGAAATGCTGTTACCGGGAAGTACGGCAACAAGAGATGAGTTTATCGAGAAATTCTCGCTGCTGACTGGTTATGCTAAAGAAGATGTGGATGCTGTCGACACGCATCTATTCGCTGTTTGGAGCCTGAACAATTACCGTACCCCGAAAACATGGAAGTCGATTGAGAAATGTATGGCCCATTTAAGAAAATTAGGTAGCACGGTTGCACAAGTAAAAGAGTTTATCCAACCAATTTTGACGAGTACGGACGCAAACAAATTGAGAATGGCGTTAAAGGCTCGATACGGTGAGGATACCTGGTTGGGGACCTTGAAAGAAATTATGGATGCCATTCGTCCACAAAAGAGAAATGCGCTCGTGGCTTACCTATTAGCTGTCAATCCTGAAATGAAGGATGACAATGATTTGTATGATTATTTCCTGGTCGATGTGGAAATGGAGGCGTGTATGCCTTCGTCCCGGATTGTACAGGCACATGGAACCATTCAGTTATTTGTCCAACGTTGTTTAATGGGATTGGAGTCAAAAGCTGCAGCCGATGTAAATAATGACAAAAGCTGGGAACAATGGAAGTGGATGAAGAACTACAGGGTATGGGAAGCCAACCGCAAAGTATTCCTTTATCCGGAGAACTGGATCGAAGCCGAATTAAGGAATGATAAATCCTTCCTTTTTACTGAGCTGGAAAATGAACTACTCCAAAATGAACTGACTGAAATTACAGCGGAAGAAGCTTTGATTAAATATCTGGAGAAGTTGGACAATATTGCTTTCCTGGAAGTAATGGCCACCTGGTATCAATCAGATATCAAGACCATGCATGTGTTTGCCCGGACTAAAGGAGGCGACCCTGCTATTTACTACTACAGACGATTTGAACAGGAACGCTACTGGACGCCTTGGGAAAAAGTGGAACTAGATATTGCTGGAAACCACCTGCTGGCATTTGTCCGTAACAATCGCTTGAGTCTGGCTTGGCCTGTGTTCAGTGAGGAGCCTGACCCAAATCAGGGAGCAACCCTTCCAGATCAAAGTAATTCAAGTGAACAACCAGTGGACAAGCCAAGAAAAAAATTAAAAATACAATTGGCTATAAGTGAATTTGCCAATAAGAAATGGCAGCCGAAGAAGATATCTAAAGATGCAATTAAAACACCTCCCGATATAGATCCTTATACAGATCAGGATATACCAAGAGAGAATTTGAAATTCTTCTATAATGAGTGGGCGGAACAGGTCGTCCTATTTAATGAAGGGGGATTGGCTGGCGCGTTTGACTTGACTGGCTGTAAAGGCTATCCAGAGTTGGCGCTCGCGAAACCGTTTACTCTGGACTTCATTCCCAAGTTCCGCGATACGAATTTGAGTGATCAACGATACAAGGAGCTCGATAAGGATAAGACCAATGATCTGACTGCTTTAAATGTACACTCGATCTTAACAAACAAAATTGATGAAATCTTGCATCAGACCCCGGGAATCTTCAGGTTAACCTATCCCCATCAACTGACCATGATTGACCTGGTAGCATTGCTCTTGGAATATTTGCTGATGTTTGCTTATGGAGGTACCAGTGACAACCTTGCTGGTATGAGAGGACGCTATCTGAAACTTCCTTTGGGAACCCTGCTTCCCTATTTCGAAGAGGACAGTCGTCATGCCTATGTGATTATTCCGGGCTTTTATGAAGACAAAAAAAAGGGAGAAAGTGGGGATGCGGTTTTTGTAAGTAGAACGGGTTCAAATGCCTTACAATTGATTGAAGACGTCGTCGCTTTGTTCAAAAAATATATGGCGAAATATGCAGCAAATCCCGGGCAAGACATTAATGCCTTGCAGCAGGAACTGATTGCAGACAATGAATATCAGCGAATCATCGCCGAGCTAAAAGTGTACAGGAGCTTAAGTTATGGCGAGCAGTTCAAAAGCATGTATCATCCGTTGGTTTGCGAGCTACGAACCACGCTTTACAAAGAAGGTATAGCGGAATTGATGAAGCGGGATACGCAATTGCAGAAGTCCCAATTTGATTTCGAAAAGTATTACGATCCGAATACAGATATTGTCCCCAAGACATACCTTGTCAGAGGCACCGCTGCAGACACATTTTCCTATCCGATTGAGGATCTGGATTTCAGCAGCGATGGAAGCTATAGTGAATATAACTGGGAATTATTCTTCCATGTGCCGTTTTTGTTGGCAACGAGGCTCACCAAGAACCAACGCTTTGAAGAAGCCATGACATGGTTTCATTACATGTTCAATCCTACCGGAGCCTTGGAAGGCACAATACCACAAAAATATTGGGTCACCAAACCATTCTATCTGACTCAGAGTAGCGACTATATCAATCAACGAATTGATACACTCCTGTACAAGATAGCCGACCCGAACACTCCTGAAAGGGCAGACCTTGAATTTGCCATTGATCAATGGAGAAACAAACCATTCAAGCCGCATGTAGTAGCCCGATTCCGACCAGTGGCCTACCAAAAAGCCTTGTTGATGAAGTACATTGACAACCTCACGGAATGGGGCGATTATTTATTCCGACAGGACACGATGGAGTCGATTGTTCAGGCCACTCAGATGTATATTTTGGCCGATAAATTACTTGGGCCCAAGCCAAGGATTATCCCACCAGCAATTAAGGCTCCTTATGAAACGTACAACCAAATAGAGGGCAGATTAGATGCTTTTGGCAATGCCTTGATTGATCTGGAAAACATTTTGCCCGACCTTTCTGCCTTGCCGGAAGGCGGCGCTGAATTGCCGCCAGCGCCGATCACACTATCCATGCTATATTTCTGCATTCCGCAAAATGATAAGATGCTGGAATACTGGGATCGTATTGCTGACCGCTTGTTCAAGATCCGCCATTGCCAGAATATTGATGGTGTGGAACGAAGCCTGGCATTGTTCGCACCGCCTATTGATCCGGGCATGTTGGTTCGCGCTGCGGCAGCTGGCTTGGATATTTCTTCAGTTCTGGCTGGCATTAATGCACCCGCTCCATATTATCGTTTCAATGTGTTATCTCAAAAGGCAACCGAATTGGTTCAGGAAGTACGAGGTCTAGGTTCTTCACTCTTGCAGGCCTTAGAGAAAAAAGACGCTGAAGCACTCTCTTTGTTGAGAAGTGATTTGGAAATAAAAGTCTTGAACGCTGTTAAGGATATGAAAATAATTCAAGTCAACGAGGCGAAGGAGCAAATTGAAGTTTTGAAAAGAACGAAGAAAGTTACTGAAGAAAGGAATATTTACTATTCAAACATCCAAAAAATAATTTCTAATGAACAATTGAATTTAGATAAATTGAGCGAATCGAAGGATTGGCAGTTAGCTGCCAACATCACATATACACTTGGGGCAGGGTTGGCGCTTATTCCGGATTTTGCATTGGGGGCGTCGGGATTTGGCGGCTCTCCACACGGCGCCGCAAAGTTTGGAGGCAGTCTTTTGGCACATAGCACGGATGCAATTGGTAAAGGGCTTGGGATTTTTAGCGCAATAGCTTCTTTTGAAGCAAATCGTGCTTCTATCCTTGGCGGTTATGATAGACGATTTACTGATTGGAAACTTCAAGAGCGATTAGCTAAGAAAGAGCTTGACTCTATAGAAAAACAAATAACAGCAGCAGAAATACGAAAAGAAATTGCAGAAACTGATTTAAAAAATCATGAATTGCAAATTGAGAATGCTAAAAAGACCGATGAATTTATGCGATCTAAGTTTACAAATAAGGAATTATACGATTGGATGATCGGGCAAATCAGCTCTGTATATTTCAGAGCTTATCAATTGGCGCATGATTTTGCCAAAAAGGCTGAGCGAAGCTATCGCTTTGAGTTGGGAAACGACGATACATTAATCTCTTACGGCTATTGGGATAGCTTGAAGAAAGGCTTGCAAAGCGCCGACCACCTCATCCATGATATTAAACGCATGGAGACTAGTTATCTTGATAAGAATAAGCGTGAATATGAATTAACCAAACACGTTTCGCTGGCGATGTTAGATCCATTGGCGCTAGTAAAGCTTCGTGCAACCGGGAGCTGTGATTTCGACGTTCCTGAGGCCTTTTTTGACCTCGACCATGCTGGTCAGTATTTCAGGAGAACCAAATCGGTCAGCCTCAGTTTGCCATGTATCGCCGGACCATATACTTCTGTGAGCGCAAAATTATCCCTCGTGAGGAATAAATACAGAAAGAATTCAAATCCTGATAACCTTGCAATGACAGGATATGCCGAAGATCCAGGTAATGATGAACGCTTCGTTTATAACGTAGGAGCAATTCAATCCATTGCTGCCAGCAATGCACAAAACGATAGTGGAGTATTTGAATTGAATTTCCGCGATGAACGTTACCTGCCATTTGAAGGCACCGGAGCCATTAGCAGCTGGAGATTAGAGCTTCCCAAGAAGGAGTTAAGTCAATTTGACTACGAGACAATCTCGGATGTGATCGTCCACATTAAATATACCGCTCGAGAAGGAGGTTCAACGATAAAAGGTTTAGCGGAAACCGCCTTAAAAGATCGCTTGGCCGAAATTAAGCAACAACTTAGTCAGACCGGACTGCATGTGGCTATTAACATGAAACATGATCTGCCTAACGAATGGCATTTGCTCAAACAGAACGGAACCATTGATTTGAAGATTGATAAATCAAGGTTGCCATATATGGCCCAAACGATGGCTGCTGCTATTGAAAATGTTTTATTAATCGCAAAGGTGAAAAATAATCCCTCCAATTATTCGGTGAACATTGATGGTGGTAGCGTCATCCTTGCGAGGATAGACGATTGGAAATTATGCCGTGGGAACAATGTAGGTATTTCCTTGGACACTTCCTTTCAGCTATCGATCGCTCCAGCACAACCAGGTGATTTGGAAGATTTCATGATGGTTGTGAAGTATAGCTTTTAATGGAATTGGGTAGTTTTTGGATTTGTATGAGAGTGTCAAATATCATGGGCTAATAAAGTCCATAACATGTGCGGCATAATTTGGAAAGTGTTGCTTATGAAGTTGCCTGCTGTTGAAGGCAAAAATAAATAAACGTAGTGCGCATTCAAGTGCGTAAGGACACCGAGAAAAACAACGTGATTTGCGAGCGAGGCGAGCCAGATAATGACGGAGTTCGGCGTTATCGGCTTCGACAGAATACGTATCGGCCTGCCCTTTGAAATTTCGTATCTGCCATAGTGATACCAAAGCCATTGGTAGGCATCAAACTGATCTTGTTCCGTTTTAGTGGACAGGATTAATGTCCTGATTTTCGTTCAAACTCAGCCGGGCTCAAGTAGTCCAGCGAGGAATGAAGGCGTTGGCGATTGTACCAAGCTTCAATGAATTCAAAGATGGCGGTACGCGCCTGAGCGCGAGTGGCAAATGGTTGAGTGGCACATTCGGATTTCAGGGTTCCAAAAAAGCTTTCCATGACTGCGTTGTCATAACAGTTGCCAACCCGGCTCATACTGACCTGGCATAGAGAGGTCGATAAGCGGCTTTGATAGGCGATACTGGTATATTGACGACCTTGGTCCGAGTGATGAAGCAGACCGGCATCGGGCTGACGTTGCAACAAAGCCATCTTCAGAGCGTCTTCCACCAGGGAAGTTTCCATGTGGTCCGCCATTGCCCAGCCCACCACCTTGCGGGAAAACAGATCTAAAATGGACGCCAGATACAACCAGCCTTCCGCCGTCTCAATGTAGGTAATATCGCTAACCCATTTCTGGTTGGGAGCCTAAGCTAATGGAGAAAGTAAGTAGAAGTCGTACAATAGGGCAATGGCAAAGCGGAAATTCAAACAAACGGAAGCAGAACAGAAAGAACTGCAAAAAGCATACCAGGGATGTAAAGATGCGGCGACACGTACTCGTTACCAAGCAGTTCGTTTATATGGAGAAGGCTACGCAGAGCAAGAAATCGAGCAGATCACTGGCTGTAGCCGAACCAGTTTGATGGAATGGCGTCGAGCATACCGAGTAGATCATTCCCAAGGACTGGTTGATCACCGAACTGGTGGCAATAGTGCCAAACTGAGCAAATTAGAGATCGAAGAATTGCAACAGAAATTGCATCAATACACGCCCAAGGATTTGTTCGGGACAAGTGCCAACACAGCGGATGGTCAATTTTGGACAGTGGAAGATCTGACGCATGTGGTTCGAGAACGGTACGGTGTTGAATACAAGAGCCGCACCTCCTATATCAACCTCTTGAGCCTGTGTGGCTTTAGTTACCAGAAGACCGAGAAGATTTTCAAGTCTCGTAGTCAGGCCAAGGTGGCTGATTTTGAAGAGCAACTCGAAAAAAACTGATAGATGTGGCTCAAGATTCGCCAAATACTGTTTTCCTGGCTGGAGATGAAGCCGGACTATATCTACAAGCCACTACCTGCCATGTTTGGTCTCCAATTGTGCGAGCCGATCCAGGACGAGCCAAAACGAATTTCTATGGAGCTTTGAATTTACACAGCGGACAGGAAGTTGCCATGCGTTCCGATCTGATGAATGCTGAAATATCGGCACAGTATTTAGAGATGATTCTGGAAACAAATCCTGAGGTGCCCATTATCTTGCTTTGGGATCGGGCACCCTGGCATCGTGGTAAACCCATTGATAAGGTGTTGGAGAAACATCCTCGTTTGGAGATCATTTTCTTTCCAACCGCCAGTCCAGATTTGAATCCACAAGAACATGTTTGGAAAGCTGTTCGCAAACAGGTCAGCCACAATCATTTGGAAGCACGGCTCCCTGAATTAGCTGATCGTTTCTTGAACCACTTGAATTCGACTGCTTTCAAAAGCTCCTTTCTAGTACGCTACAGCTTTACCGCGATTTGTCCGATGTTTAATTGATTTGTCCATAAGAAATCCTGGTTCAGCAGATTGGGGGCTGGAATAGCCTTCCCATCTCGTTGGGTAGTCACGGGATGGTGTTGCCGTCGTTTTTGACCTGTCAGTTTGTGCAGACGCATGAGACGTGCCACACGCTTTCTCCCGCACGGCACGCCTTGCTTATGCAAAGCCGCATGGATCCGCGGGCTGCCATAGGTTCCTCGACTGATCCGGTACTCTTCCCGGATCTTCACCAGCAGACCTTCATCCACCTCGGCGCGCAGGCTGGCTGGACGCGATCGCCAGGCATAATAGCCACTCCGTCCGACTCCCAATACTCGACACATGCGCTCGACCCGAAATTGCCCAGCGTGGACAGCCATGAATTGGTAAATCATGGATTTCTCCGTGAGAAGATGTTGACCGCTTTTTTTAGGATGTCGCGTTCCTCCTCGGTTTCAGCCAACTCCCGTCGCAAACGCTTGATCTCTGCTTTGGCTGCCTCCAAATCGCTGGGCTCCAGGTACACGGCTTGCCGCCCCTTTCTCACGGCCTGATACCGAGCTCGCCATTTCACCAGCATGCCCGGTGTGATCCCCAACTCACGCTCGATTTGCCCGGCACTTTTCTCACCCTTCTGCAACAACCCCAACGCTTCCAACTTGAATGCTTCCGGATACTTGCGATAGTTCTTCTTGTCCATCATGGCTCTCCTGTTTTAGCGTACTCTTTTCCAGACATTTTTTGTGTCCACTAAAACGGGGGAAGATCATGGATTGAAACTCTTTGAAGGAAGCAGGGTCGAGGCCGTGTTTTGTCGCTCCCTTCATTGGGAGCGTGGATTGAAACGTGGAAAGTCTGGAAATGATTATTGCTATACATCTGTCGCTCCCTTCATTGGAGGAGTTTGAGTCGTTGCTGATGCAAGCCTTCGACAACCAATGGTAGACTACGGACGGTGGGGGGAATTGCCATCCCCATATTTATCCAGGAACCTATTTACAACATGATTGATCGCACGTGTGCTCATTTTTGCATACGGCGTACTGCGCCCTTGCGTCCAATGGAGAGATATCAGGTATGCTGTGTCAGATACCCGATAAGATTTACGGATGGTAGTCCATTGTCGGAAAGCAAAATTATCATCCTTGCTTATTGGAATGACCCTTAATTCCCGCTTCGACCAAGTAATCACCCCATTGATAACATCAATATCATCAGTCTGCAGTTCCACAATTACTGCGGGCGTTAAATTGTATCTATACCGTAATGGGAGGATCACCCGATTCCGAATATGTTTGTGGTTATCGCCGGGAGCACGCGCAAGCAAACTATCCACATTCAAGGAATTTCGCACCTTAGGAGATTTTGATTTGGGCTCACTCGATATTTGCTGTAAAATCTTCTCGAAAGCATTATCTATAGCTGGCCCATCAACTAACAAGCCTAGTCCCAAGAACTTGTAATAACGACGGAGACCGCGAAATTTTTTAGTCATTGTCGATGCGGCTAAATCTCGTTCCTGCAATTGGAATAGTTTGAGCGAATATGTCTTACGTGCCATGAGGTCAACTCCTTGGATTGAATTCCGAGTATCACGCGGTTGATTTCCGAGTACGCAATAATCGAATATTTTTCAACCCAACGAGCCGGCAAACCGTGAGGTCTGCCAACCCATGGACATTTTGTATTTGGCTCATTATAGACCTCACGGGTGGTTGAAGTAACCACCCGTGAGGTCTTCTGTCGGGGTGAGAGGATTTGAACCTCCGACCTCACGGACCCGAACCGTGCGCTCTACCGGTCTGAGCCACACCCCGATAGTTTTGGAAAGCGTGCGAATTATACCACTGCATGGCACACGTACCACTGCGATTTATTTAGGCAAGCCAGGTTACGGATTCAGAATAATCTCAATACTATAAACATAAACATACTTCTCCAGCTCCAGGTCACTGACGCTTAGGAGTGGATTATCCTGTCGAAAGGTCAGGCGCGCCAGGGTGGGTTCGGTCACTTTATAAGGAAGGGTCGTCTCAAAGGCTTGAGTCTCGATTCCAT
This sequence comes from Candidatus Villigracilis sp., assembly GCF_057083605.1. Classification (NCBI taxonomy): domain Bacteria; kingdom Bacillati; phylum Chloroflexota; class Anaerolineae; order Anaerolineales; family Candidatus Villigracilaceae; genus Candidatus Villigracilis; species Candidatus Villigracilis sp. The sequence goes on from NZ_JBXMTI010000037.1 coordinate 34,379, forward strand.
CGAATTGCAAGATACGGGTGGAAATTGGTTCTCCATCTGGAAGGATTAATTCAACAACTATGGGTTGGTCATTGAAAGGCCAGATGCGTCCTTTGAGGCCGACTTCACCTGCATAAAAATTAGCTTTCTCCTTGAGTCCTTCAACCATCACCCTCTCGTAGATCATATTACCGGGCGGGTTGATCTGTGGCGACCCAATGGAATACAAAAGTACAGGCATGGTGTTCAATGCTTGAATGCGCCCAAAATCATCTTTACTGCTGACGCGAATATAGCCCGCCTCAGTTACAGCGCGGATTTCAAATTTCAGGTCAAACCTGCGGAAGATACCTTTTAGATTCCTCGTCACCTTTTCCAGATCACGAAAGAGCACGCGGCCATCTTCACCCAGCAAGTCCACTTGCACAACCTCGCTTTCACCTGAAACAAGCTCCACTTGCAAATTTATCGGGGAGGTTACGCTGGAGGCAGGCCCTGGGGTCAAGAAATGGATTTGCGCAAAATCTGTAAAACCCGCCGCATATGTAGGTGTTGGGCTGGGGATCTCAGGCAATGGAAGTGGAAATTCAGTTGAGATTGGTACTAAAGTTTCAGTGGGCAATGCAGTTGGGGTCAACGCATCGGCTGTGGCAAATGCGGATTGACCTGTAAGCGCAACCACCGTTGAGAGGTAATTGGGAGGTAAAGGTGTGGGTGTGGATACTGCGGCTTGCGAGCAGGCAGATAACAGCCCAAGAAGAGAAGCGAGAAAGAGTGTTTTCGATTTCATATTAATAGGAGAGACGCCCCGGCAGGCAGGGCGTCTCATTGGATTCATCCAGATTACAGCCCGTAAATATCGCTGTATTTCTTTGTCAGATAACGAACATAAGCGGCAGAGTCAATCCTCTCACCTGTGGCTCTTTGAACCAAATCCTGTGGATCATACTTGTGACCATGCACATGGATTTTCTCGCGCAGCCAGCCGAGCAGTTCATCGAACTTGCCCTTGCGGATTTGATCTTGAAGGTCGTGGATATCTTTGTTGATGACTTCCCACAATTGCGCCGAGATAATATTGCCAAGCGCGTAAGTGGAGAAGTAACCGATCATACCGCCCGACCAATGCACATCTTGCAAAACACCTTTGGCATCATTGGGTGGCGTAATGCCGAGATAATCCTGCATTTTTGCATTCCAAATTTCAGGCAGGTCTTTGACGGCCACACTTCCCTCGGCCATGGCAATTTCAATTTCAAGGCGAAGCATAATGTGCAGGTTATAAGTTGCCTCATCTGCATTCACGCGGATCAATGAAGGCTCAACTTTATTGATACCCTTGTAAAAAGATTTCGCCGTTATGCCATCCAACTGCGATGGAAAGGCTTTTTTCAATTCGGGGAAGAAATGCTCACAAAATGGAAGCGAGCGGCCAACTAGGTTTTCCCACATGCGGGATTGCGATTCGTGCACCGCGAGGGAAGTTCCGTTTTCTAGAGGTGTGCGTTCATAGGCGGGGTTGATGCCCTGCTCATACATCGCATGACCAGATTCGTGCATGGCGCTGAAAATGGTCGCGAGCGGGCTGCCCACTTCATAGCGATTTGTAATACGAACGTCGTTCACGCTGAAAGAAGTTTCAAATGGATGAGGGGCTTTATCTTGCCTGCCGCGAGTAAAGTCATAACCAAACTTAGAAATGATCTTCTCGCTAAAACCCCATAATTTCTTTTCATCAAATTTTTTATGCAGGAAGTCATTCTTTACCTGCTTGGATGATTTAATCGCATTGATCAGCGCAACCTGTTTCGGGCGCAGGTTCCCAAAAATTTCCTGCACCTCGGCGGTTTTCAAACCGGGCTCAAAATCATCCAGCAAAATATCATAAGGATGATCGGCGGGCGGGAAGAATGAAATATATTTCTTTACCAATTCCACCACTTTTTCAAGATGAGGCTGGAAGATGGAAAAATCAGATTTGGATTTCGCCTCGACCCAGGCTTCAAACGCCTTGGATGAAACAATTGCCTGCTCTGCCACAAAGGAGGCTGGCACACGCATGGCCTTGTCGTAATTGCGCGCCGCCACACGGATCAACGCGGCATCATCTGAATCGGAACCTGCAAATTCAGTTTTGAGTTCATCGAGCAGTCTCCCAACTTCCTGCGAAGTCGCTTTTTCATGGGAAATCTTACCCAGCGTGGCAAGATGCCGCCCTCGCGCTTCACTGCCACCGGGCGGCATGTTAACCTGCTCATCCCAACCCAACACGCTCGCGGCATGACCCAAATCGGAAACCTCGCCAAGGATTTCCTTAAGCTGATTCAATTTTTCTGACACGAAGACCTCCAGGGTTATGTAGTTTTTGTGACGCAACAAACGCCTCACACCTAACGGACGCTTGATTCTGTTTCCTCGAGCATTTCATCCGCTCTGGCATGGGCAAAAAATCAACGTGATTGTATCGTAATTTCGAGTAGGACAAATTGTCAATTTGTCCTACGGGCATTTGTGCTTTACACCCAAGCCATTAATAGTGATGTAAGCTGTCACACCCTCGCGGATTTCAAATCTTTCTGCTTCTGGCTCACCCGGGACGAATAGATCATAGGCCGTGTAACTGCCAGGGTTGACCTGAACCTCGTTTTTATATTCGGCATTGGTCCATAAGGAAGGCAGGTAAATATCACCGGGTGCAATGAACATATCATGCTCAGTACAATTTTTTATGTAAGCAGGCAGGGGCCATTCTGTGAAGGTGAAGTCGGGCAATTGGTTTATGTCACCGTCAACTATGGAATAAATAGTTTGAATAGATACCCAGCCTGTATTATTTGAATCGGGGATATTCACTTGAACCCAACCCGAAAGCACATCCCGCGCGATTGCCTTTGCACTTTCATCCTTATGCAAAACGCCGATCTGGTTGTATTCCAAACCCGGGCCACGGCGGATGTAAATATTTCCTTTCACGGCGGTGATCGTCACCGAAGGCAAAGGTGTAGGAGAAACCTCGGTTGCAGTGGGAGCAATTGTCGGCGTTGAAAGAGGCGTTGAAGTCGGCAGGGCAAGTGACTCAGTCTGGATTGGTTCAATGTCCCTTGCTGTGGGTATGGCGCGCGCATCCAACCTCGCCCGAAAACACCCCTGAGTCATCGAAGCAATGACCAGGAGAAATATTAATTTCCGAAATTTGGACATGGTTACTCGTAACGCAGGGCTTCGACTGGCTCTAAATTCGCGGCGCGGCTGGCGGGGTAAATGCCGAAGAACAGGCCAATGATGGCCGAGAAACTCGTGGATAGTATGATTGCATCTGTGCCAACAATGGGAATAAAGTTATTGCCCGTTGCCGTAGCGACCTGCCCTACTATGAAGGCGATCAGCCAGCCAAACATAATACCGATAATGCCACCGATCAAACTAAGCAAAGATGACTCAGTAAGGAATTGGAGCAGAATATCGCGCTTGCGTGCGCCAAGGGCTTTGCGTAAACCGATCTCACGGGTGCGCTCGGTGACGGATACCAGCATAATATTCATAATGCCAATGCCGCCGACGAGCAGGGAAATGCCCGCAATGCCGCCAAGGAAAATCGTGAGCACGCCTGTGATGGTTTCAAATGTGGCAAGAAAATCCTGCTGCGTGAAAATTGTAAAATCATCCACGCCTATCGGAGTGCGGTGACGTTGACGGATGATATTCCCGATCTCTTCCGAGGCAGTTAAAACCGTTTCAGCCGATGTAGCCTGCACGAAAATTACATCCACTTCATCGCGCGAGCTGCGTTTGATCAGGCGTGCCTGTGCGGTGGTAAATGGAATATAGGCAGCGTTATCTTCACTGCCGAATGCGCCGCCGCCTTTCGCAACCAATACGCCGATCACACGGAAAGGCTGACCTTCAACGCGGATCGTTTCACCAACAACCCCATCTACATGACCGAATATAGCCTCTGCAGTTTCAGGCCCAAGCACCACCACAGACATGCGCCCAAGCAGGTGTTCTTGATTGATGAATTCACCTTCCAACAATTCCATATTGCGTACAACAGAATAATCGGGTGTGACGCCTGAGATTGTTGTTGTGGAGTTTTCACCTGCAAAGGTCAGTGTTCCATTTCCTTGAATGGCAGGGGCAACCAACTCTACCGAAGGTGCGGCAAAGGGGTCAGCGATTGCATCTGCATCTGCCAATGTCAACGGACGATCGTTGTTGCCGCTTCTGCCATCACCTGGCCCGCCGGGTCCCTGCTGAGGGCTGCCACTGAAGACAAATAAAAGGTTTGTGCCAATGCTTGAAATGGAGCCTGTAATGGAAGCTTGTGCACCATTACCCACGGCCAGCATGGCGATCACTGCGGCTACACCGATCACAATGCCAAGCACTGTAAGACCGGAACGCATCTTGTTACCGTTCAAACTTTCAAGAGCTTCAAAGATTGCTTGTGCAAAGCTCATAGTTCCCTGCCTTTATTTTCTTCTTCTACAGACGAGTCAATCTCACCGTCACGCAAACGGATGATCCTCTGAGTTTGCACGGCAATGTTGGGGTCATGCGTCACGATGATGAGAGTCGTACCGCGTTCTTTATTCAGGCCGAGCAGAAGATTCATGATCTCTTTACCAACTTTTGAATCGAGGTTACCCGTTGGCTCATCTGCCATGATGATGGCGGGGTCGTTCACGAGAGCGCGGGCCACCGCCACACGCTGCTGCTGTCCGCCGGAGAGTTCATAAGGACGATGTGTCATGCGATCTTGCAAGCCGACTGCTTCGAGCGCAGCCTGCGCGCGCTCACGACGGCCTTCTGTAAACCCCGCATAGCGCAAAGGTAATTCCACATTTCCTAATGCTGTCAAACGCGAAAGCAAATTAAAACTTTGAAAGACAAAACCCACTTTGCGGTTGCGGACGCTCGCCAACTGGTCGTCATTCATCTCAGCAACTGATTCACCGTCCAGGATATATTCACCCGATGTCGGCCTGTCCAAACAGCCAATCGTGTTCATCATGGTGGATTTCCCCGAGCCAGACGGCCCCATAATGGAAACCATTTCGCCGCGTTCGATCTTAAACGAAACATCTCGCAATGCCTGCACTTCAAACTCGCCCATCTTGTATATTTTGGTCAGGTTGCGCGCTTCGATCACCCAATCCATATCAGCCTCCAAACGGCCCGCCATTCAAAGAGGGCGGATTGAGAATGATCAGATCGCCTTCCTTGACATCACCACTCACAACCTCGCTCATCGTATCGGATGAAGCCCCGAGTCGGACTTTGACTTGAACTGGCTGGCCATCGACGAGCACGTACACCACCCGATTCCCATCCACCAAACGGACGGCGCGATTTGGGATCAGTACAACATTTTTGACTTCTTCAACTACAACATTGACAGCGGCAGTCATGCCAGGTTTTACAGATTCATCGGCATCAGTTAATTCAATGGTCACAGTAAAGCTGACAACGCCCTGTACCGTATCACCGGCTTGCCCCACCTGCACAACTTCACCGTGATATTCCTTGCCCAGGATCGCATCAAATGTAAGCGTGGCAGGCTGACCCAACGAAACGCTGTTGATATCCACTTCTGAGACTTGCACATCCACCAATAAATGAGAGAGGTCATCAACGCGAAAACCAACAGTACCCATGGAAACCTGATCCCCAACAGCCGGGATTGCCTGGGTAACTGTTCCATCAAAGGGTGCGATCAAATATGCCATATTCAATGTGGATTGGGCTGCTGCAACACGTGCTTCCGCGGCGGCCACTTCGGATGAATCTGAACCGCCCAGCAGGCGCTCATAAGCACGGCGTGCATCATCAAGGCGGGCTTCGGCCAGGGCAAGGTCTTTATCAGCCTGTGCAATTGTTTCCTCGCTGGCGTATCCCTTGTATTGCCTTGACTTCAATACACCGAATTCGTAAAAGTAATCGGTGATCTCTATTTTGCCGTTAAGCTTCATACGCCAGTTATAGGCTTTCTCGTAGGCTTCTTCGGCATCGTCTACAACTTGTTGAGCTTCCAAGCGGCTGGTGTCGGAGGTGAGCAAATCTTCCAGGGCTTTTTGGGCGGTAGCCAGGTCTGCCTCTGCCAGGATAATGTTCTGGCTGAGGGAAGCCTTATCGAGGCTGGCCAGCACATCGTCACGAGAGACGCGGCTTCCTACTTCGACGAGAATGGTCTCCACGACTCCGCTCGTCTGCCAAATCAGGCTGGCACTTTGTCTGGCGCGCACACTTCCAGTTGCACCCACCGATGCGACCAAATTACCGCGTTCAACCGGTGATGTTTGAAAAAGTGCTACTTCTTCCTTGCCTGAATTGGCAAATATGATGATCAATAACACGACTACTACTACACCCGCAATGATCCATGTTCTGCGGGAAATTTTTGAAAAAAATTTTTTCATTCTGGTTATTCCTCCGGGGATACTGTCAGCAAGCGCCTGAATAGTTCCATTTTTATACGAATTTTGAATCTTTAGGTTGTTCGGGCGCAGACTGCGAAAAGTAGTTTATCAAACAAATGTGGATAAATTGTGCAGAAATATTTTACCGCTTGTTCCATAAATCACGAAACTTGTTAACAATAAATTCGTGACGATTGTCTCTCGGTTTTGTGACTTTTACGCCTATGTCTGTCCGATTAGTTTAGGTATCATCATATAAAGCTTTTAGATGTAGAGTCCCACATTATTTCGGAGGCATTTCATGCAGGCAGTACCCAGTGAATTTTTAGCAATTGACCGCAAAGAGCGCGCCAACAAACCTTTCTTTGATCTTGATCTGCGCGCACCTGAGGTACGAACCTGTGACTTCGAGGACGTGGTCATTGAATTTGATCCTGAGCGCGCCATGGTGGAAGCGGCCCGCTGCATTCACTGCCCCGATCCTGCTCCCTGCATGACGGCTTGCCCAACCTCGAACGACATCCCCTCTGCCATGTGGCTAATTGAACAGGGACGTTTTGTGGATGCGGCTGGAATTTATCACAAGACCAGCTCCCTCCCCGAAGTATGCGGACGCGTTTGTCCGCACGAGGCTTTGTGCCAGGGTTCCTGTGTATTGAATAAGCATCATCAACCCGTACTTTGCGGCGAGTTGGAAGCCTTCACAGCGGACTATGAACGCCGCACGACTGGCTACGTCATCCCGGTTGGCATACCGAATAAAAGAAGAATTGCCATCATTGGCGCAGGCCCAGCCGGGCTTGGGTGTGCAGATGTCCTCGTCCAAAAAGGGTATGAAGTAACCATATTTGAATCCAAGCCTGCGCCAGGTGGGTTGCTTGTTTACGGCATCCCGAATTTCAAGCTACCAAAAGACGTCTGGCAGGAAAAATGGGAAGAGTTTGAACGTGCAGGTGTGGAGTTTGTGCCAAATACGTATATCGGAAAAGATAAGACCATCAACAGTTTATTTGGTGAAGGTTTTGAAGCCGTGTTCATCGGTGTAGGTTCTGAAATAGATGCAAAAATGGAAGATACGCCCGGCACTGACCTGCCCGGCGTATACGAAGCGACAGATTTTCTCATCCGTGGAAATGTAGAACCCGAACAACTCCCTGAGAATATGCGCCAGCCGCTTGAGATCGGCAAACGTGTAGTTGTCATCGGCGGTGGTGATACAGCATCTGATTGTTTGCGAACCGCATTACGACTCGGCGCAGAGGATGTCACTTGCTTATATCGCCGTACAGAAAAAGAAATGCCCGGCGGAAAGAAAGACCGCAAAATGGCACGTGAGGAAGGCGCAAAATATCGCTTCCTGACCCAACCTGTAAAATTCATCGCCGGGGCAAATGGAAAACTTGCCGCTGTTGAGTGCATTGAAATGAAACTCGGTGAACCAGATGCAAAGGGACGCCGCAAACCCGTTCCAGTAGAAGGCTCGAACTTCAGCGTTGCTGCAGATACAGCCATTCTCGCGCTTGGTTATTGGCCAGACCCTATCATTGGTAAAACCACGCCAGACCTTGAAACAAAGGATTGGGGCTTGATTAGTGTCAAGAACAAAGCCACAGGTGAGACATCACGTGAAGGTATATTCTCCGGCGGCGATTGCGTCACAGGGCCAGATCTAGTTGTCACGGCCATGGTGGCCGGTAGAAAAGCCGCATTCGCAATTGATAAATACCTGCAGAATTAAGAACTACCTGTTGTGAGGGCAGGGTACCTAGAAGGGCGAGGCCAAACGGCTTCGCCCTTCGCTTTTGTTATACAATACCCACGCTTATAAATTGCGCTCTCCCGCTTTTGAAAAAGCGCAATTTATAAGCGCACTGGGTATAATCCAGCCCATGTTTCAAAATATCATACGAGGGCTTGAAATCACATTAGCCCTCATCATTCTCGCTGCAATCACGGGGTATAGCAACCCATCACTCACGCACCCCACTGAAAAAGTGCGCGCTTATACCCGCCAGATCGAATTCAACTATATGGAGTGGATGTCTAATGCGGCTATCGTTAAATTACGTGCAGCTTCAGTCGGCGCCCCATACACATTGGATCATTCGACACAAAAGCAGATCGTCAACGAATATTTACGTGTCACCCAACTCATCCTCGATAAAGAATATCTGCTCGCTCAAATCTATGCCGATGCCGCGGTCACTGATAAGGAAATTGCATCCGAATCATTGCGAGGCGAGCTGGCAAAACTTTATGCAAGGCAGAGCGAACTCGCTCCGCTGGCAGAGGCCATCTTGCAAGAGCAGGTAGCTCAAGTGTTGGCAGAGAACGGGTTGACAGCCGCGGGCCAGTCTTTGCCGAACGTTTGGTATCACTCCACACCTTTGCCGATGGCGCTCATCGTTTCGCCGCGAGATCATATTGAACAGGTTGCAAACATTTCCATCAATACAGATTTGACGGTTGACGAACAAGCCGAACTTGAAAGCAGTGTGGATAATGGCCTCAATACATCCTCGCTCGTCGTAAATATTGGCGGTGTTGGGGTTTACCCAACCATGGTCATGCGCACCACAAATTTACAATGGCTGCTCAACACCATTTCGCATGAATGGACTCATAACTACCTGACCCTTCGCCCGCTCGGATTTTTATACTCCAATTCACCTGAACTTCGCACCATGAACGAGACCACCGCCTCCATCGCCGGGGATGAAATCGGAGCACTGGTCATCGAACGTTATTACCCTGAACAAATCTCCGCTTCACCCTCAAGCCCTTCGACTTCGCTCAGGACAGGCCTCAGCCTGATCTCTGCTCCGTTTGAGCATCCCACCCCTGGGAATTTTCTGCGTCCTCCATTTGATTTCCGCGCGCAGATGCATGAAACGCGAGTCACAGCAGATGCCCTGCTGGCAGAAGGAAAGATCGAAGAAGCCGAAGCATACATGGAAGAGCGCCGCTTGATCTTCTTAAAAAACGGATATTTACTACGCAAGCTCAACCAGGCTTATTTTGCATTCCATGGGGCCTACGCGGATGTACCCGGCGGTGCGGCAGGTGAAGACCCTGTTGGCCCTGCTGTGCGTGAATTACGTGCGCAAAGCGAATCGCTTGCGGATTTTGTCAACACCATGTCTTGGATGTGGAAATATGAGCAATTACAAGAGGCGGTAAACCAGTAAATGAAACGAACACTATTCATCTTTGCATTATTGATTGCAGGCATTTTCATTCTTAGCGGATGCGTACAAGAAACAGAAACCCCACCCACGCCCACCCCCTTAATTATTGAACAACCAATTGT
>NZ_JBXMTI010000038.1:0-9136 GCF_057083605.1 Candidatus Villigracilis sp.
ACATTTGAACTATGTGCAACGACCTCCGCGCCATACACTGGAGATCGTCGGTACCAATGGGACTCTACGCTGGGACAATACGGATGGCATTCTGCACTTCCAGCAACTGCCCGCGCCGTTCGGGTCCTTCTCAGATCACCCGCCTGCTCCGGTCACTCAAACCTTTGCCCCCCCCGCAGGCTTCGAGCGGAATCAGCTCTTCGTGAGTCAAACGCGTCATTTCATCGAAACCGCCCGGGGTGCGTCCGAACCGGTCTGCACGCTCGAGGATGGTATCATGGCCCTGCGGCTCGCACTGGCGGCGCACAGATCATCCATCGAAAAGCAAGTCATCCATTTTTGAGAAGTGAGGTATCAGGTGCGGACTCCAAAATTGCACGCGTGGATCGAGTTCACTTTGATGTTGGTCATTTCGGCAGCTGTATACCTGCCGTTCATAGCACAGTTCGGCTATTACAACGACGATTGGTATTCCATGTATGCCGCACGGGTAAATGGCACCGAGGTCTTCCATCAAATGTATGGCATCGACCGACCTGGGCGCGCCTATGTGATGATTCCGCTGTATGAACTGTTCCAGGGCAACCCACTGTATTACAACCTCTCAGCGTATGTGTTCCGGTTGGCGGGGGCGGTAACCTTGTTATGGGTATTGCGCCTGATCTGGGGCGAACGAAAGCGCGAAACGCTTCTGATCGCACTTTTATTCTTGATCTATCCCGGTTTTCTCTCGATGCCCAATGCCATTGACTTTCAGTCACACCTGATCGGTATCTGGCTGGCGTTCATTTCACTGGGGTTGGGTATTCATGCCTGGCGCGCTTCAAAATTCACTCAGCGTATTCTTTTGTGGCTCGCGACTGTACTCACTGGCTGGGCTTACCTGAGCCAGATGGAATATTACATCGGCTTCGAGGTGACGCGTTTGATCCTGTTCGCGGTTTTGGCCGGACGGGCTGACGTGAATTGGAGAAAAAAGATCAGTGCGACATTTATCACCTGGCTCCCGTATTCGATCATCCCGGTGTTTTACCTCGTTTGGCGCATCTTCTTTTTCCAGAACGAACGCGTCACCACAGATGCAGGACTGCAACTGGGCGCCGTATTGGACGCGCCGCTGGCCACGCTCTATACCTGGATCATCAACTTTACACAAAGTATTTTGAATGTCACTTTGTTCGCATGGGGTGTACCTCTCACGCAACTGGCGTTCCCGCTCGACACTTCGAATAACATCCGCGGTATCTTCCTGGGTGTAATTTTGGCCGGGCTTGCACTAGTGGCCCTGCGCTATCTGGATAAAGGCCGGGAACCGGTTGTTGAAACAGACATTACCTGGCGAAACGAAATGCTCTTTGCCGGTCTCGCCTGGACAGTGGCCGGGTTGATCATGGTTATTCTGGCGAATCGCGCGGTGCTGTTCCCGGTCTATTCGCGCTATGGGCTCGTGAGTGCGGCTGGGGCGATCATGGTCCTGGTGGTCGGAATTCAGATCCTGGCCGAACGCAGACTTCAGATCGTGCTGGTGGGTTTACTTTTCTTTTCAGCTACATTTACCCATTACGCGAACGGACTGCAGTATGCTGGCTGGACGAGGAGTCTGCGTGCATTCTGGTGGCAGGTGGCCTGGCGTGTCCCACAACTGGAGCGGAATGCCACTATCATTGCCAGTTACCCCAATAGTGGCATCCGGGAAGATTCGTTCGTTTGGGGTCCGGCCAACCACATTTACTATCCATATCAGGTCAAGTCTGGTAAAGTACAGGCGGGCGTCCATGCGATTCTGCTAAACCATGATGCGGTGATACGCATCCTCAACCGTGAACGGCAAGTGTATCGCCAGCACGTCATTGTCGATACCTATCGCAACTATCGCAACTTTGTCATTTTCTCCAAACCATCTTCCGCCTCCTGTGTACAAGTGATCGACGGCTTACAGCCGGAGTATTCACAGTCTGAAGAAGAGACCATTTTGGTGATCGGTTCATACTCTGAAGTCGAACACATCAAGCTGGATGAGGCGTTCAAGACTCCGCCTGAGTTCCTCTTTGGGCCCGAGCCGCCTCATGGCTGGTGCTATTATTATGCGAAAGCCACCTACGAACGTCAACGCGGAGATTGGTCGGCGGTACTGGAGATCGGTGAACAAGCCTTTTCACAAGGGCTGGCCCCTCAAGACCCGATCGAATGGCTGCCTTTCCTGCAAGCGTACGCCTACGCTGGTAACACCCAGCGGCTGACAGAACTTGCACCGCTCATCACTAACAATCCGTTCATCGCCCGGCAAGTGTGTGCTGCGCTCAAACAAATTCCTGATTTGCCAAAAGATATGGACACCCTGATTGATGGAAAATATTGCATTCCCAACTAGTCGTTAAAAGCATGGTTCAAGGTGCGCATCCATGAATTTGAAAACATCCCCAGCCCTTTTCCTGTCGATATTTATTTGCATATATTTAGTTGCTGGTATATATACTGAATTGATATTTCTTCAAAAAAAGCCGTTACCAGAAAAGTTGCTTTCAGACTATCGTTTGTATCAATCTGCACATAGCCGCGTCACAGATGGAGGAACTTTGTATGATGGTGTCTTCCTGTATCCACCTCCTTCACTCCTGCTTGTAGGTTTGTTTGGTCGCATTTCCAACACTATTTTGCAGTATGCCATCTATCTGGCAGTTAATCTGATCATGATTTCCCTTTTGGTATATGGTGTCTCCAGATTTTTTGGGCTTCAATTTGAACAAATTTGGTATTGGTACCCGCTGGCATTTGGATATGGACCTTTGCTGGAATCACTTCACTATGGCCAAATTAACGTTATTGTTGCTTTTGGTGTCTTTTTGCTTTTTTATGCATCTGAGTCGCGTCCGCTTCTATCGGGGCTGGGATTGAGCCTGGCCATTGTCATGAAGTCCAGCCCGATCGTGTTTATCTGGTACCTGGGACTGACCCGGCAGTACAAAATTCTTGGCTGGACATTCTTGTTTCTGGTTTTGTTGACTGGAGCAGCTGTAATGCGTTATGGATGGGAGCCTTTTTATCAATACCCACAAGCTGTTCTGGAGTTAACCCAAAAGCATGTAATTGACGTAAACACTTTTTCTTTGGTCGCAAAACTAGGAACATTGGATAGAACAGATCTAATGAACTGGCCCCCAGCACAACCTGTAATTGACTTTTTACAACCTGTTCAGATATTCGCTTCCGAAAACCCGGCACAAGTACAACGTGGTTTACTGGTTTACTTTATTCTAATCCTCACTATAAGCGGGCTTCTGGCGTATTGGTATAACCAGCGACTTGAGTTTTTTATCATTACGGCCTTAAGTGTTTTGCTATACCCCAACGTAATTTGGTATCATCATTTCGTATTTTTGTTATTGCCCCTATTGATCTGGATGGCTAACACACAACTGAATACCCGTGTCGTGGCATGGTGTCTATTCGGTTTGTTGGTGGCTCAATTTGACCGTTGGCATTTGACAAACGGATTATTGATCCATTTGTTCGGACATGCGACCATATGGATTATTATTGGCGGTCAAATCCGGTCGAGGTTTTCTTCGCCTGGATTGAAATCTTGAGTTGAGCCTATGAAAAATAAAACACCTGCAAGTAGTTTCCTCATTATCCTTTTCTCTGCCCTAGCTTATCTGCCTCTTATCAATCGCTTCGGTTACACTCACGATGACTGGTATCTGATGTATTCAGCAAGGGCCTATGGAGCTTCAGTTTTCCACGAGATCTTTGCAGTAGACCGCCCGCTACGTGCGCTGGTCATGATCCCTGCATACGAATTGTTCGGCGAAAACCCACTATATTACAATCTAAGTGCTTACCTTTTCAGGGTATTAAGTGCATTTGCATTATTTTTAATCTTGACCAAGCTTTGGCCCCGCCAACAGACCGTCGCAACCCTTGGTGCAGGACTATTTTTACTCTACCCTGGTTTTCTTTCACAGTTCAATGGTATCGATTATCAGTCGCAAATGCTGAGTTTAGCTGCCGGTTTAGGGTCAGTGGCTGTGAGCACGAAAGCATTGAGCTTATCCGGGCCTGGCATACGAATTAGCTTGTTCCTCACAGCGCTTGTATTAGGTGTCGTGTATCTGGGTCTGGTTGAATATTTTATCGGCTTTGAGGCACTACGGATTGCAATTTTTCTGATCTTCGCGCTACGTTTCCCAGGTAATTGGGGAACCAACGTAGCCAGAGGGTTGCGTGACTGGTTGCCGTACTCTCTTATCCCGGCTGTATTTCTGCTTTGGCGCATTTTCTTTTTCGAGAGCGACCGCGGGGCCACTGATGTCGATTTGCAATTCTCGCAATTATTTCAATACCCAATTCAGACCGTCTATCATTGGGCAATTCAAGTCGCGCAGGATGTTTTCGATGTGTTGGTGGTGGCGTGGATAAAACCAATTTCACAATTGAGGGGATACATCCAACCCTGGGGAGTGGCGCTGGCGTTTTTGACGATTTCGGCAGTGAGTGCCGGGTTGTATCGCTCCAAGGCAGGCGAGGGAACTCTGGAACCAGAGCAGCCCAACTTCACGCGTGAAGCGTTCCTGCTGGGCTTGTTAACGACTCTTGGCGGTCTACTGCCCATCGCCATGGTCAATCGTGAGGTTGCATTTCCGGCCTTCTCACGTTATGCACTGGTCAGCTCGGTGGGCGTATCCGTCCTACTGGTCACGCTGATCATGCAAGTGAACAAACGCGTACTTCAGATCGTCATGCTCTCCACGTTAACCTTGATTGCTTTATTGACGCATCATGCCAACGCGGTCAAATATGCCCGTGAGACCACCGCACTCAGAAATTTCTGGTGGCAGGTGGCGTGGCGCGTGCCGCAATTTGAAAAAGCTACAACTTTGATCGCAGTTTATCCAGCAGTGATTATTGAAGAGGATTACTTTGTCTGGGGGCCTGCCAACCTCATTTATTACCCTGAAAAACAAAATGAAAAAAATATTCAGCCGGGGCTGTTTGCGGCACTTGTAAATCAGGATACTGTTACCAAAGTGCTTGCTCGCGAACGACAGGAATATGACAACCGCAAGAACATCATCACATATGCCAATTATCGCAACATTCTCATTATGACCCAGCCGAGTGCTTCTGCCTGTGTGCACGTGATCGATGGGATACGTCCCGAAAATTCCTTACGAGACCCGGAACCTATCCGAACGATGAGCCCTTATTCTGAGATAGAACATGTGCTTGCAGATGAGACGCCTCACGCGCCGCCCGAGGTTGTTTTTGGACCCGAGCCTGCTCATGGCTGGTGCTACTTCTACCAAAAAGCCGATCTGGCACGCCAGCAAGGTGATTGGGATGCAGTACTGGCATTTGGCCAACAAGCCTTCGACCAAAATCTCTCTCCAGCTGATCCCATCGAATGGATGCCTTTCCTGTATGCCTACACCATGACCGGCGATGTGGAACGGCTTACCGAACTAGCGCCGCGGATTACGACAACTCCGGCGATTTCTCTACAGATTTGCCATAACCTGCTTGCATTGGAACCCCCTTCTGCTGAAGTGTTGGAAATACTCGATACGCTCTATTGCCCCAAATAAACTCCAAAAATCGAGGTTTCACAAGGAAGGCCCTGGATATAATTGTGCTCCGAGCCCAACAGAATGATACGTTTTCAACGTTGAAGATCAGTACGAGCAGCATGTCTATCTTGAGAATGGTTGGGAGCAGTGGTTTACCAACTCAGCACCCCACCAAGGTGCGGCATTAAACCGTAGTCCGCGCTTCTGAGTTTCGTATGCTAGCAGGTTCCAACGACTGCCTGTAAAATTACGAACAAAGAACTCCAATCGGGAGAAAAGCCGCTTGAACACTGATCAGCTCGGGAGATTTTCAAACCAAAGTACTTTTACGAAATCCTATCAGGACCAGACACAATCAGGTCTTGACAAGGGAAGATCATTTCTTAGCCCTGCTACGGCTTTCCTGTCTTTGGCATTATTGATCGGCATCCTATATTGTGTAATCATCCCGTATGGTGCAGGTTACGATGAAGAACGCCATATCGTTCGTATCTATGATATTTCCCTGGGCTACCTCCTGCCCAACCGCAATCCTCCGACTTACAAAAGCACCGTCACCCTCAAGGAGTTCGCTGAACTTTCCTATCAGCGCCGCGTTGTGCAATCGCCCGCTTTCGACATGTTCAGCCGGGAAGCATTCCTGAAGCGGTTTGGGCAGCAGGAGGAGAATTTAGTCTATGGCTACGTGGCCGGGTCCATTTATTCGCCCGTGATGTTCCTCCCGCAGGCGCTGGTTGCCAGACTCTTTTGGTCACGGTTCGATCTGCCGATCCTGCCGATTGTGATCCTGATGCGCGTGGCCGGATTATGTGTGTACATTGCCGGCTGTTGGCTGGCTATTCGCATCCTACCCATCGGTCAGTGGGTTATGGTCGTCCTGGCACTTTCCCCCATGGCACTTTTTCAGGCGGCTACGTTGAACACGGATGGTTTCACCAATGGCGCGAGCTTTTTATTTATCGCACTGGTGCTCCGCCTGTATTGGAGTGAACCCGCAGAGATTAAACCGCATCTGCTCTGGGCCGTAGCCGGGAGCGCACTTCTCCTAGGAGTGGCGAAACCCGGCGCGGTTATCCTGCTCCCACTATTGTTGATTCTTTCAAAAAAACACCTCACCCCAAGAAACAGCCTGCTCATTTTGGGAACAGGTGCCTTGCTGGCAGTTATTATCAATGCCGGCTGGATGATGCTGGCCGTGCCAAACTCCAAGTTCGCAGCCGGAGGCTCGGATAGCTTCTCGCGCCAGTTTGCATTGGTCGGGTCTAACGTTGCTGATTTCATCATTACATATGTTCAAGGGACACTTAATTCCCTGATCCCATATGCAAGAGATTGGATGGCCTCCTATGGCTATCGGGCCGGGATTGTTCCCGGACCAGTTTATTTTTTCTATTCAGGGGTATTGTTACTGGCGGTTTTGGCAGAACCCCGTTCCCTTAGGCTGTCGCTGAAGGCGCGGAGCATCATGATCGGGCTCTTCCTGCTGGCATCTTCAACACTTATGACCTTGTACTTTGTCGTTTATTACTCCCCCGGAGATGCCAGCGCGCTGGGCCGACACGGGCGTTATTTCATTCCCTTTGCGCCACTGCTATTTATCGCGCTTTCAGGGTTAATAACCACCGATCTAAAGTGGAAAAAGTCTATGGCGGTGATCGCCGGTACGGCCTTTTTGATCGTTGTTGCAGGGTATACCTTCGGAATTTACACGACGTATTATACAAATTGTGGTTATCAGGCTTATGTCGGCGAAAAGTGCGGGCTGCCCATCTTTAAAAACCTGGAAAAGGAGGGCGCTCCAATGGTTCAAGTCAACAAGGACTCACCGGTCAGTCAGACATTTACGAGCCAGTGCAATGAGTTGGAAGCTGTTCAAGTCTTCGTGAATTCGGTTCCAACGGGTGAGGCAGGAAATGTCACCTTCGCCTTGCTGGATGGGGAGCAACAAACCATCGCCAGCCAGGAACTGGAGGTATCTTCCATTCCGACCGGTGAATATCTGACGCTCCCCGTCGTTCCTGCGACAGGTGTGAAGAATACAACCTTTGAAATTCGTATCGAAAGTTCCGATCTTCCGGCAACCTCTGCAGGGCTGGGGTTGAGTTACATCCCAGGCGGATTTCATGATGGTTCATTAACCGTGGCTGGCAAGTCCATCCCTCACGATCTGATCTTTCATTACACCTGCACACGACCTTGATTTTGTAAGAGATATTTCATATACCCCTGCTCAGAGTTCGATCCTTGCCTGCCACAGCGAGAGGGTTTTAGATTGCCAGCTTCAAATATCGTTTCACTTCATTCAACGCGCCGCCCATCCTGCAATACAACCGGTTTGAAAGATCAGATCGTGCCCCACAGACTCTTCATTTTCATAGAGTTTCCCGGCCGGATATTCCGGGCGCAGGGAATAGGCGATCCTGGGTCCGCCTGCACTGAGATCATCACCTGTGATGGTCAACAAAAAGAATTTCCCATTTGAATTCCAATCCGCGGGGAAGTTCAGGGCATACCAATTCCCCAACGGCAACTCGGCATTGGGAATGTAAATATCCGCCACTGTCCGCCTGTCATTCACTGACTGTAAGAGGAAGCGGGTGGTTTCGTTCGGGTTTGAGCCGGAAGCGTTGACCCAAACCCGAAGTTCGGTCATGCCGTTGCACTCCGGCACGATTTCCTGTGATAACTTCAATTGACTTGAGATCGGGGAGGAATACATATCATCCGGTGACCAGTTCTTATAGTTCGGTTGATAGCACAAACCGGGCTGATAGTACTGGGACCCACACGGCACATGATAAGAAAGATACATCCCCACGGTATAAAAGAGCAAGCTTGCCATTCCCAGCGAAACCGGAACAACGACCGGAAGTTGGATCCGCTTCCGGCCGGGCCAACCGGCCAGAGCGAGGAAAAGAAGCGGCATCACCGTCACAAAATAGCGCCCTTGCACCCCATCCACTTGAGCGCTTCCGACCGGCGTGAAGGTTACATACAAGGACAGGATGGTGGCCAGGTAGGTCACCACAAAGACAACGATCAAGGCGGTACGCGTCCGTTTTTCGAGGCCCTGATCATTTCCTTTCTGAATCAAAGCAGCGACCAGCGCCGCTCCATACAGATAAAACGTCCAGACCGGGACCGGCCAATATCCATAACCATAAATGGCGATCCAATCCCGCATGTAATCGAGGCTTTTATTGAGCAATTCGTTTGAAAGTATCCCCAAGAGCCGGATGGGATTGTTGAGCATAAAGGCAATTTGCCCGATTGGGTCAGCCCGTTCCGCGGCTGTCGCCAATCGGGAGTACGCCAATAGATTCCATCCAAGCACTTCCACCGCAAAAAGAAACAGGGTGATAGCCAACAAGGCCGCATACCCGAACCGCATCTTGAATTGCTCAGGTCTGAGCAATAAGAATGGCAGGAGCGCCAAGGGGATGATATTTAACTTTCCCCAAAACAACATCAGAAAAAGCAACGCAAAAAGCATGACTTCCCGCCAGCGCAATTCCCACCGGTTGACCAGCGCCAGAGAGGCGGCAATGAAAAGGAAGGCGATGCCATTG
>NZ_JBXMTI010000039.1:0-18154 GCF_057083605.1 Candidatus Villigracilis sp.
GAAAAACCCCCTCACCCCTGCGCCCCTCTCCCAAAATGGGAGAGGGGATGGGGTGAGGGAAAACAGGAGCGATTTATGAATTTTTGGAATGACCCTCTTAAAGTCGCCGCGCTTTGGCTGGAAGGCATACTCACGGGCTGGGGCCTGGACGCTGTCCTGGCTCATGTGCTGGTTGTATTCCTCGGCGTACTCCTGCTCATCACGATCTTGATGGTGCTGGATATTTTCCTGGTATGGATCGAGCGAAAAGTGGTTTCCCGTTTTCAAGACCGTATCGGCCCAAATCGTGTAGGGCCTTATGGTCTGATACAACCTTTTGCCGACATCATCAAACTTATTATTAAGGAAGATACAACCCCCGATGGCGCAGATAAAGTGGTGTACAACCTTGCGCCCATTCTCTCCATGATGTCTGTATTAATTTTGTGGGCGGTTGTGCCGCTCGCTCCCGTCATGCTCGGCGTGGACTTGAATGTCGGCGTGTTGTTCCTGATCGCTGCAGGCGCAATCGGAACTCTTTCCATTATCATGGCGGGCTGGTCATCGAATAACAAATTTGCGCTGATCGGCGGGTTTCGTCAGGTGGCTGTGATGGTGGCGTTTGAAATCCCCATGCTCACCATGTTGATGATCCCCGTGATTTTTGCAGGTTCGATGAATATGAACGACATCATCGAGTCGCAGAACATTTGGTATTTCATCATTTCTCCGCTTGGCGCATTGATTTTCCTGATCGCTGCGATTGCCGAGTTGGGACGTGCCCCGTTCGATCTCGCTGAAGGTGAATCTGAATTGGTGGCTGGTTTCAATATTGAATATTCGGGCATGAAGTTCGGCATGTTTTACGCGGGCGAGTTGCTGCATGCCTTTACCTTCGGTGGTTTCTGGGCCATCCTGTTCTTTGGCGGTTATCGTTTCTTCGGCCTGGAACAAGTCAGCCCCTTCCTGGCAATTCTGATCTTGGTGATCAAAGCGATGATCGGGTATTGGGTCATCATGTGGGTCAAGTACACGATGATGCGCATTCGTATCGATCAGATGCTTGGCTTTAATTGGAAATTCCTCACACCGCTTTCGTTTACGCTTTTGCTGATGACCGCGTTGATGAATACGCTTCTGCGCGGCGCCGATAGCTGGCTCTACATCACCGGCATGTTCCTGTCTAATGTAGTGGTTGGTTGGATCGCGCTGGAGATCGCACGCTCCGTTTCGCGCAAAGAACGCGAACGCGTTGAGGGTCTTAAGAAAGTTGCGGAGGCCCATCAATAATTGGGATGATCTAACATGACTGGCGAACAAATTATTTTTCTGATTGTTGCTCTCTTCACCCTCGGCTCCGGGCTGATGGTGGTGACGACGCATAACCTTGTACACGCGGCTCTTTGGCTGGTGTCCACATTATTTGGTGTGGCAGTTGTCTACACTCTGCTGAATGCAGGTTTCATAGCGGTGGTGCAGGTGGTGGTTTACATCGGCGCGATTGCCATTCTCTTCATCTTCGCAGTGATGCTCACTCGCAAGGATTTGCGCGATAGCGGTCCACAGATGAATAAGAACTGGTGGCTGGGTGCGCTTCTGGCGGTGATGGTCTTCGCAGGATTGGCTTTTGTGCTTCAAGGTTGGAGCGGCCTCTCGAAAACAGCAGTAGCCATCCCGTCTGGTTTTGATGCGGTCAGTCTGCTTGGCGACCAATTGACCTCGCCCAATGCTTACGTCCTACCGTTTGAAGTTGCGTCCGTCCTTCTGTTGGCGGCGTTGGTGGGCGCGGTATATCTCGCGTTCAATAAGAAATAGGAGGCGAGTAGATGATCCCTCTTTCCTGGTATCTCATTCTTGCAGCGGCATTGTTCAGCATTGGCTTGTTTGGTGTGCTGGTGCGCAGGAACGCAGTTGCGATTTTGCTCGGCGTAGAATTAATGCTTAACGCAGTAAATATTAACCTGGTGTCTTTCTGGCGTTATGGCGATGTTTCATCTATGGCAGGGCAGGTCTTTGCCATCATCGTGTTTGCAGTGGCCGCGGCGGAAGTTTCCGTTGGCCTGGCTTTGGTCATTTCTGTGTATCGCCGCCGCAATACGGTGGTTGCCAATGACCTTGATTTGATGAAGTGGTAGAAGTAATCCGTAATTCGTGATTCGTAAATTACGGATTACGCATTGCGTTTTTTCGGAGGTTTGATGACGACAGAAATTCTGATATGGCTTATACCCCTCCCGCCTGTGCTTGCGTTCTTTTTGATCGTGCTGTTCACGAATAAGAACAAGGCGCTCAGTCATACTGTGGCTGTGGGCGCAGCCTTCCTTTCGTGGCTCGGAGCAATGATCGTTTTCGTGCGCGCGCTTGGTGTGGAACATTTAGGTGAGCACCCGTTTGAGTCTTCGATCAATTGGCTGCCAACAGGCGAGACCTGGTTGAAGATCGGCGTTTTGATCGATCCGCTTTCTGCGGTGGTTTTGTTCTTTGTGGCTTGGACTGTGTTAATGATCTTCGTGTACAGCATTGGTTATCACAATTATGGTCAGCCTGAAGGCGATCACGATCATGCGGGTCTGCAGCCGCATGGCGCAACAGTGACAGATGACCTTGGTCACAAACATGCTGTGCTTTCGGTCGAGCCGATGTACTCGCGTTTCTTTGCCTTTATCGGCTTGTTTGCATTTGGTATGTACACTCTTGTGGTTTCAGATAACCTGCTCACACTCTTTGTGGGCTGGGAGATCATGGGTCTGTGCTCATACTTATTGATCGGTTTCTGGTATGGCAAACCGTCTGCTCGTAATGCGGCGGTCAAAGCCTTCATGACCACACGCATTGGCGATGTGTTCATGCTGCTGGGCATTGCCTTCCTTTATAGTGTTACAGGAACGCTTTCTTATCGTGAAATTTTCACTGAAGAAATTTTGCATACACTCTCGATTGTCCCGACAGGTGTATTTGGTTTATCTGCCGCAGGGCTGATCGGTTTATTGCTCTTCATTGGAACAATTGGCAAATCGGCGCAGTTCCCCTTGCATGTCTGGCTGCCTGATGCGATGGAAGGCCCGACCCCTGTCAGCGCGATGATCCATGCGGCGACGATGGTGTCGGCAGGTGTGTACGCCGTCATACGTATGTTCCCGCTCATCAGCCTTGACCCGAAGACGATGACCGTTGTTGCCTTCATCGGCGCGTTCACGGCCATCTTTGCCGCAACTATCGCTGTTGCGCAAAACGATATCAAACGTGTTTTGGCTTATTCCACAATTTCACAACTCGGCTTCATGATTGCTGCGCTTGGTATTGGCGCATATGTTGCCGCGGTTTTCCATCTGATTACCCACGCCTTCTTCAAGGCTTTGCTTTTCCTTGGCTCTGGTTCCGTCATTCACGGCATGGAACATGGCGTACTTCACACTGGCGACCACAAAGTTGACCCGCAGGATATGTTCAACATGGGCGGTCTTCGCAAGAAGATGCCAATCACATTCTGGACCTTCCTCATCGGCGGCTTTGCTCTTTCGGGCTTCCCGATCATCACCGCGGGCTTCTGGTCTAAGGATGAAATTCTTGCAGATGCGTTTGGTCACGGTCACCTGGCGGTCTTTATCACTCTTGCAGTCGCTGCATTCCTGACCGCCTTCTACACCATGCGCCAGATTACATTGACCTTCCTCGGCGAACCTCGCACAAAGGAAGCCGAGCACGCGCATGAGACTCCCTGGACGATGACTGCTCCGCTCGTTGTGCTGGCGTTCTTTGCTGTGACTTATGGCTGGGTCGGCATCCCCGAACATTTCCCAGTCCTCGGCGGACTCGTGCCGAACTGGTTCCATGAATTCGTGGGCGGTACATTGGCTGAACATCCCGAATCGTTGGAATTCCGATGGGAACCACTTGCGACATCTTTATTCGTAGCATTTGGTGGTTTATTCTTCGGCTGGCTTGCATATCGTAATGTGGGGTCGCCCGCGGAAGACAAACTTCAGATTGGTGTGCTCAAGAATAAGTGGTACTTCGATGAACTCTACGATTTCCTCTTTATCAAACCCGCAGTATGGTTCTCCGAAGTCTTTGTCTCCAAGTGGATGGACAAAGGCTTCATCGATGGCATCCTGCATATTTTTGGCCCCGCCACTGATGGAATTGGTTCCGTAATCCGCAATTACTTTGACCTGCCCGTCATCAATCGTTTCTTCGGTGATGGTTCCGCGGATGCCACCTGGTGGGTCGGCAAAAACCTTCGCCCAATTCAAACGGGTCGTATCCAGCAGTACCTGATTCTTTCATTGGTCGTCCTCTTCGTGGTCGGCGGCCTCGTTTACTTTTTACTGCTGGCGTAGTAGGAGCGCATAATGGATTTTCTCAATACTAATCTCCTCAGCCTGATCTTATTCCTGCCGACCATTGCGGCATTGATCATGCTTTTCCTGCCGGGCGGCGAAACAAAACTATTACGTTGGTTTGCATTTGCAGCCAGCCTGATCCCTTTTGTGCTCACGCTTGTGTTATGGAGCAATTTTGACCCGAATCAGACAGGCTTTCAATTTCAGGAAAATCATGTTTGGTATGAAGCGCTGAACTCATCTCTGCACCTCGGCGTGGATGGCATCTCTCTTTCGATGGTTTTGCTGACCACATTGCTCACGCCGCTTGCCATTCTTGCTTCGTTCAGTATTACAGACCGAGTCAAGCCGTACATGATGCTCTTCCTCTTTCTGGAAACAGGTATGCTCGGCGTTTTCATGGCGCTCGATCTTTTGATCTTCTTCGTCTTTTGGGAGATCGGTCTCGTGCCAATGTACTTCCTCATCAATCAATGGGGAAGTGCCAATAAGGATTACGCTTCGCTCAAGTTCATGATCTACACCATGGGTGGATCGCTTGGTCTGCTGCTCGCTATACAACTGCTTGGCGTTCTTTTTGGGACCTATGACCTGATTACCGTCTATGAGCGTTGGAATGCCCTTGACCCTGGTGCTATTCTGCTCGGAATGTCTGTGCATACTGTCAAAACCATTGCATTCTGGGCCTTTGTGATCGCCTTTGCCATCAAAGTACCCATCTGGCCTTTCCACACCTGGCTGCCGGACGCGCATACCGAAGCTCCAACTGCCGGCTCAATGATCCTGGCTGGCGTGCTTCTTAAACTTGGCGCATATGGCTTCCTCAGGCTCGTACTTCCTCTTTATCCAGTGGAAGCAAAGATATTCGCAGGTGCGCTGGCTTTCCTTGCGGTTGCCGCAATTGTCTTTGGTGCATTCGGCTCATTTGGTCAGACAGACTTCAAGAGACTTGTTGCCTACTCGTCGGTGAACCATATGGGATTTGTAGTGCTCGGTATCGCCGCAGCAGGCTTGGCCGCCGGCACTGCCGATGCTCATATCGCCATGAGTGGTGCAGTCTTGCAGATGTTCAATCATGGCTTATCTGCGGCTGGCATGTTCTTCCTGGTGGGTGTGATTTATGAACGCACGCACACTCGCAACCTTGAAGATTTTGGCGGATTGTTTCCGCTGGTTCCCATTTACGGTGGAATTTTGATCTTTACTTCCATGGCGTCGCTTGGCCTGCCCGGACTCAACGGCTTTGTTTCCGAGTTTATGGTGGTACGGGGCTCATACCCTGTGCTTACGATCTACACCGCCATTTCCATGCTTGGCTTGCTTTTCACGGGCGCTTACATCTTGAAAGGCATCATGAAAGTTTTGCATGGCCCCCTGAACGAGCATTGGGCGCACGGCGAGCATAAACTGGCCGAGATCAAAACACGTGAGATTTTTGTAATGGCTCCATTGATGATTTTGATTTTAGTCATCGGTATCTGGCCCGCGTGGATCCTTGATGTAATTAACAAGGCTGTGGTAGCCCTCTTCTAATGCGTAATTCGTAATGCGTAAATTACGGCTCATGAATTACGCATTATGCAATACGAGGTGATTATGAATTTTCCAATATTAAGTATTATTACTTTCCTCCCTTTTGTTGCAGGCGTCATTATCTTGATGCTGCCTGCCGAACGGAAGAATGAAACCCGTGCCGTTGCGCTCGGAGCGGCCATCATTGACCTCCTGCTTTCAGGCTGGGTCTATCTGCAATACCTGCTGGGTGCTATGACGGGTTATCAATTCATCGAGCAATACAACTGGCTCCCCGCGCTCGGTATCAGCCTGAAATTTGGTGTGGACGGTATGAGCGCTCCGCTCGTATTGCTAACGGGCATCGTCATGTTCACGGGTGTTCTGATTTCCTGGGGTGATGATGATAAGCACGTCATGGCTGGTATTCAAGACCGTCCGCGTGAATTCTTCGCCTTCCTCTTTGTGCTAGCGGGCGGAGTGTTTGGTGTATTTGTCTCGCTGGACTTGTTCATGTTGTTCTTCTTCTATGAGATCGCGGTATTCCCGATGTACCTGCTTATCGCCATTTGGGGCTGGGTAAGGACTCGCGAGTACGCAGCCATGAAGTTGACACTATACCTGTTTATTGGCTCCGTAGTTGCCTTGGTCGGCGTCCTAGTTATGTACTGGACGCAATATCAAAACACAGGTGTGCTTTCATTTGACATGCTCACTATGGAAAGCGCGGGCTTCTCGTCAACTTTCCAATATATCTGGTTCCTGCCTGTCTTCCTCGGCTTTGCGGTATTGGGTGGCATCTGGCCTTTCCATAACTGGTCGCCAGATGGTCACGTGGCCGCACCAACGGCTGTTTCCATGTTCCATGCGGGCGTGTTGATGAAGCTTGGTGCGTTCGCCGCCTTACGCGTGGGCGTCATGCTGCTGCCCGTGGGTGCGCAGCAGTGGTCGTGGCTGATCATGGCATTTGCTGCAATCGCGGTGGTTTATGGCGCATACATTGCCTTTGTCCAACCTGACTTGAAATATATGATTGGCTTTTCATCCGTTTCGCACATGGGCCTTGTAATGCTCGGAATTTCCACGCTCAATCATAATGGCCTGCTTGGTGCGGGCGTACAGATGTTTTCCCACGGTGTCATGACGGCTCTCTTCTTTGCCATCACCGGTATGATCTATGACCGTTCACATACCCGCCAAATCCCTGAACTCGGGGGCATGGCCAAGATCATGCCTTTTGCCACCATCGGCTTTATCATCGGCGGCCTGGTCTCAATGGGTATGCCTGGCTTCTCAGGCTTCGTTGCGGAGTTTCCCATCTTTATGGGCGTATGGGGCAGACAGTGGTTCGTGGCTGTCGTTGCCAGCATTTCGATCATCATCACTGCGGCTTACATCATGCGAAATATTAGACAGGTGTTTTTTAGTCCCATGCCTGAAAAAATCGCTGAACATCACATCACGGATATTACTGTCTTGGACAAAATCGCAATTACCACGCTCTGCCTCTTCATGATCGTTATTGGCTTGTTCCCATCCATTATGGTTCCCATGGTGGAAAGAGGCGTTGAGAATATCATGCGCTTGTTGGGAGGTGCATAATGTTTACTTCACAAATTTTCGCTTCCATCCTCCCTGAAATTTTGATCCTTGTCATTGGCATCTTGATCCTCGTGGTTGAACCATTTTGGAAGGAAGACCAACGGCGCAATGCAGGTTGGCTTACTGCGGGAGGCCTCTTCCTCGCGATCATTATCAGCCTATTGTTTAGCCAGCCTGGCGAACCGACATCTGTACTGGGCGGCATGATTCGCTTTGACTGGCTGGGATTTTTCTTCAAGCTTCTGTTCATGTTCGCAGCCGCAGTGACAGCCCTCCTTTTGATGGATCACGAAAAGGCGGGACACCGTGGCGAGGCATATCTTCTGCTTCTCGCCTCGCTTCTCGGCATGAACCTGATGGCTGTTTCCTCCGACCTGATCATGCTCTACCTGGCGATTGAGACCGCATCGATTCCGCTCTACGTGCTGGCTGGCTTTCTGCTCGCAGACGAACGCTCCACGGAAGGCGGCTTCAAGTACCTCTTATTTGGTACTCTGGCTTCCACCATTATGCTGTACGGCTTCAGCCTGGTTTTTGGTTTCTCCGGCACAACTGACCTATATAAGATTGCTGAACTATTTACAACTGGCACAATTTCGCCATTGCTCGCATTCGCAGTGTTAACCCTTATCACTGTTGGGCTTGGTTTCAAAGCCGCTATTGTTCCCTTCCACTTTTGGGCACCTGATGTATATCAAGGCTCGCCGACTCCGGTGGCAGGCTTTCTCTCCACAGCATCCAAGGCCGCGGGTTTTGCAGTAGTTGTCCGTTTGTTTTTCGTGGCTTTCCCAGAATTCGCCCCCTCGTGGACCTTGATCCTGGCTGTGATTTCGGCGATCACCATGACGGTGGGTAACCTGCTTGCGCTTCCACAAACAAACATTAAACGCCTGATCGCATATTCATCCGTTGCACATGCAGGGTATGCACTGATCGGTGTGGTGGCGTTCAGTCAACTTGGCGCGGCGAGTGTGGTCTTCTACCTCGCGGCGTATATTGCCACAAACCTGTTGGCCTTCGGTATTGTGATGGCATTCAGCCGCATCACCGGGTTGGAGGAACTTAGCGATTATGCAGGCCTAAGCCGACGCAATCCCTTCATGGCATTGATGATGCTTGCTGCATTCCTTTCGCTGGCGGGTATGCCTCCGTTCGGTGGATTTGTAGCGAAGGTCTTCGTCTTTGCGGCAGGTGTCCAGGCTGGTTATACATGGCTGGTCATCGTGGGCATCATCAACTCGATCATTGGTGTGTACTACTACCTCAATGCGATGAAATTTGTATATCTGTATCGTATGCCTGGCGAGGATGAAGATCAACATCCCGTACCGTTGACACGTCCATATGCAATTGCGCTCGTTGTCCTGGTGATCGGCGTGATATTGATCGGAACTGTATTTGCACCCTGGTTTAGCTGGTCTGACGCGGCAGCCTTGAATTTGTATTAATTCTGGAGTGCAGGAACTTGCTCCTGCACAGACAGCAAGCTGTCAGATTCCAGAGGTGACTTCGAAGGCAGAAGCAGGCTAAAGGTCAAGAAAGAGGCGTTGAGAGAGGGCGACACGCTGATTTGGCGGGGTCAGTTTACAGTGTTGAGAAATCTACATTGTGCAGGAAATCGCAAAGATGATTTCCGTTTGACAGCCCTTTGACCTGTCAGTTATAATCGTGCGACATGGCACAATCGGATAATAATCGTCAAAATATGGTAAGTACCCTGCTGATCGTTGTGATCGGACAGGTAGGTTGTTTGACCCTGGCTGTTATTCTGGCCTCTGTTTTTGGTGGGTTGTGGCTTGATAATATGTTTGGGACGAAACCAGTTTTTACGCTGGTGTTGTTGTTTGCTGGAATCCCTCTTTCGGTGGTCCTGATGCTCTACGTCTCGCGAAAAGCGCTGGCGCGGTTGAAGGAAAAATACGAGACCGAAGAGAAAAAAAATACTGCTTAGGAGGCGGGCTTGGAGACCCAAAAACGTACCCCGTGGCGGCGCTGGATTGTTCTAGTGTTGATGATCGTTGGTTTTATTCTGGGCGGGATTTTTGTCCCTGTTCAGCCTGAGATCGCTGTTGCCGCCGAAAAATTAATTGAGGAGCCAATTGTCGAGAATTTCCTCGGCTTGGGTCCACTGTATTTTGTGAATACAATGCCCACGCTGGCAGTGACTCTTGTTCTGTTGGGTGTGATTGCATTTTTCACGAACCGCTCATTGAAGAAAAGCCAAAAAACAGATCTTGTTCCGCGTGGAATTGGCAATGTGGTGGAAGGCATTCTTGAAGTGCTTTATAACCTTACAGAAGGTTCTGCCGGCACAAAATGGGCGAGGGCCATCTTCCCCTGGTTTGCAACGATCATGATTTACGTGTTGTTTGCGAACCTGCTCAAGTTGATCCCTGGCTTTGAGTCGATCGGTGTTTTACACCCTGCGCATGGGGAAGGGCACGCGATTGCTCCTCTCTTTGGTAATTGGTCGAGTCTTATGCCTGCCAAAGTAGAAGAAGGCGGTTACATTCTTGCCCCATTCTTCCGTGGCATTTCTGTGGATTTGAACTTCACTGCTTCATTGGCTATTGTTGCCGTCGTAGCGATTCAATTTATCGGCTTCCGCGCACAGGGACTTGGTTATTTGAGCAAGTTCTTCAATACTCGCCGCATGTTCCAGGTTCCATTCTTTGGTGCGATGGACTTTTTGGTCGGTTTGCTTGAGTTGATCTCTGAACTTTCAAAGATACTCTCGTTTGCCTTCCGTCTCTTCGGTAACATGTTTGCGGGTATCGTGTTGGTAGCCATTGTCGCTGGCTTGTTGGGACGGATTTCCATCCTGCCTGCGATGATCATGATGTTTGAACTGTTCGTTGGCATTATTCAGGCGTTCGTGTTTGGTATGCTGACCATGGTCTTTATGGCGCAAGCCACACAGGGCCATGGCGGCGAAGATCACGCAGAAGCGCATACTGAAGCTCACGAAATATAAATTAATCTAATAATTCTTAAGGAGAATTGAACCATGGAAGGAAATATTCTGGATGCAATGCGCTACGTGGGCGCAGGCTTGGCGATGATCGGCGCTGCAGGCGCTGGTGTGGGTATTGGTCTGAGTGTGCAGGGTGCACTCACGGGTATGGCTCGCAACCCTGATACATACGGTAACTTGCTGACCAACATGATTCTGGGCATCGCGTTCTCTGAAGCGATCGCGATCTACTGTCTGGTGATCGCATTTCTGATGCTCTTCAAAGTTGTGTAGTTATAGGAGCAAAGAAACATGGAAGCACTTGGTATTAGTCCCGGTTTTCTCATTGTTCAAATTATTGCGTTCATCATTGTCTTGTTGACATTGAACGCGTGGGTATACAAACCCATGCTGGACATGATGGAGACGCGAAGGAATAAGATCGCGCAGGGTCTGGAAGATGCCCGCATTGCCGCAGAAGCCCGCGCAGATGCTGAGAAAGACGCTGCAAAAATTCTTGCCGCTGCGCAAGCCGAAGCTGGCAAGGTTGTCCGCGAGGCGACTGAACGCGCCACATCCGCAGGTAAAGATGTAAAAGCCGCCGCCGAAGCTGAAGCTGCAAAAGCTCGTGAATCCGCGATGGCTGAAGCTGAGACTGAGCGCAATCGTATTCTGGGTGACTTGCGTGGTCAGGTAGCCGCACTTGCACTTGCGGCAGCCAACAAACTGGTTGGCGAAGCACTTGACGAGAAAAAGCAGCATGTACTGATCGATGAATTCTTCTCGGGTGTTAAATCTGGCAAAGTGATTGTTCTTGATGATGCTGATTTCAAGGGCGAATCTGCTGAAATCACCAGCGCCTTACCGCTCAACGATGAAGAACAGGATACTGTTAAGAAGACTGTCCTCAAGAAAGTTGGGGCGAAAGATGTTGCCTTCCGCGTGGACCCGTCCATTCTTGGCGGTCTGGTTATCAAAGTTGGTGATAAGGTGCTTGATGGCTCTGTAGCTGGCAAACTTGAAGGACTTCGCCAGAGTTTAAAGTAAGCAATTAATAAAAATAAGAATACAGATGAAGAGTTCTGGCAGTAAGTTTGCCAGGACTCTTTTATTAATCACTTCACTGAAAAAGCCTTGATTGTACGATTTTTTATTAACGTGAATTTAGACCTTGTTTGTCCGGTGTTTCTCCTGTACAATAGCGGACGTTAAATATCCGTAAGTACTCATGAGGTGAGGCCGTTATGAACGAGAAGCACATTCAGCAGGTACTTGAGATCGAGAAGCAAGCGCAAGAAGTTCAGGAAAAAGCCCGTCGTGACGCGCAGGAGATCCCTGCCAAAGCCGAGCAGGAGGCGCAGGCAATAATTGCGAAAGCAAGGGCCGATGCCGATGAAGAGGCCCGCAAACTGATTGCAGCCGCGCAGCCAAATGATGCGTCCGCTCAAGTTGCTGTGGACGAGGTCTCTGTGAACAGTGAATTCGAAGCGTCTGCAAAAAAGAACTTCGATAAGGCAGTTGCCTTCGTTTTGGAACGTGTTATCGGCAGGGCTTAATCATGGCGAGCGGCGTTTCCGGTTACGCAGCGATCAGCACACGGGTGCGGGCGATGTACTCCGATTTGCTCACCCCGCAGGATATAACCCGCCTGAGCGACTCACCCGATTTTTCCGCGCTCGTCAGCGCTTTGAAAAACACGCCATACGGAAAATACCTATCGGGGCTCAAAGACAATGAATTGACGCCGCGTCGCGTCATTTTACAAATTAGGAACAGGCTGTCAGACTCTTATTCCAGCGTTGTTCAGCAAGCCCCAGAGCAGACGCGCTCTCTGGTTCGGCAACTCTTTCGTTATTTTGAAGTGGGGAATCTCAAGGCTGTATTGCGAAGCATTCAAACCGTTTCATCATGGAATTCCGACCTTGCCCCGTGGGATCGTGTGCGCGAGGTGCTGTTCCCTTTTGGTTCATTTTCCACCATCCCTGCCCAGGCAATGGTGGAATCGGGAAGCGTAGTCGCAGCGGTCGAACTGTTGCGTGGTTCGCCCTACGAAGCGACCATGTCGTTTGCAATGAAACGCTTTTCCACCGAGCAAAATCTGTTTCCGTTGGAAGTGGCTCTCGACCTCAATTACTGGCGTCGTTTGTGGGCTGAAGCCAAAAAGTTATCCGGCAAGGACCGGGAAATGGGTTTGAAGATCATCGGTTCCCTGCTAGACTTGAACAATTTGATGTGGGTCATCCGCTATAAGATTTATCACAATCTTTCAGAGGAAGAATTAATCAATTACACCCTGCCGTTCGGTTACCACGTGCGGGATGAAGATGTGCGTGCCATCGCCGCGGGAGCGGATATTGCCGCGATCATTTCGCGCATCTATCCAGATATTTCTCATGTGAGTGAGCTTCTTGATCATCCCGAATCAGGCCTGCCCAAATTGGAGCATTTGCTCAAGCAACAGGTGATGCGTCGATGCGTCGCGGCGTTCATTGGCGATCCGTTCCATATCGGGCTTCCGTTGGCGTATCTGCTGCTCAGCGATTTTGAAATTCAGGACCTGGTTGTTTTGATCGAGGCCAAATCCTCCAAACTCAAGGATGAAGATTTCCGACCGTTGTTATTGAAAACAACTTTGACACACTAATCGCCATCCCACTTTCGCAATTAATGGAGTTGTCATGTTATTTCCGAAGCAAATGTCCGAAGTAGAATTGATAGTACCCTCCAAGGACCTTGTAGCTGTAACAAGGGCATTAAGCGGGTATGGCGTGTTTCATCAAGTTGATAGCGCTAATCTGGGGGTTGAAGGCCTGGGACAGAACACATGGCAGGAGACAGCCGGGGCATATTCGGCTCTGGAGCGCCGCATTCAAACCATCATGCAGAATGTCGGGCTTGCCGAGGAATACCCTGCCAAACCTGGAATCGACACGATGGTTGATCTGGATGTGACCCGCTCGGTGGTGGACCGGATCGATGAAGATGTTAGAAGGGTCAGCGACCAGTTATCGGGTGAAAAGAAGCGGCTCGAATTATTGGAGAGTCAACTGCGTCAGTTGGAGCCAATTGCCGATGTCAACGTGGAAGTGGGGGCATTGACCAACTCGTCTTTTATGTATTCCATATTGGGAATTGTTCCTGCTGCAAACATCAGTAGGTTGAGAACCAGCCTCCTAAGGGTTCCGCATGTGTTTTTTATCCTGCGTGAGGATACTCAAAAACCCGTTGTTTGGATTTTAGGGCCGAGGAGCAATTCGGATGTCCTGGAGCGCGCCGCGAAGAGTGCCTATCTTAACCCGTTGAGCCTGCCCGAGGAATTTAGTGGCACGCCCGAGCAGATCACCGCGATGTTGAGGAAGGAAATCGAATCGTCGAAGCAGAAGATTTCGGGTCTGGAGGCAGAGCTTGCCAAACAGGGTGCCTCGTATAAAAACGAATTACAGAAATTGCTGTGGGATGTTCACATCAGCCGCGTCATGGCTGACGCAATTGTCCGCTTTGGGCAATTGCGTCACACCTACGTTGTGGTGGGGTGGGTGCCGACGGCGGATTTGGGAGACCTGACGGCACGCCTCAAGGAAGCCTCGCGCGAAATTTTGATCGAGACAATTGCAACCAGTCGCTCGGGACATCATGCCAATGTCCCTGTGGCGCTGACCAATAACAAATGGCTAAAACCCATTCAGGATTTGGTCACTACTTTCGGGCGTCCCAGTTATGGTGAAATCGATCCAACCCTTTTAATGGCATTGACCTTCCCGGTTTTGTACGGCGCGATGTTCGGAGATTTGGGTCAGGGCCTGGTTTTGGTGCTCGTCGGCATTCTTGCCCACAACAAGATATTCATGAAAGGCTTGCAAAGCCTTGGTCTTCTTCTCGTGTATTGCGGTGTGTCGGCGGCGATTTTCGGGTATTTATACGGAAGTATTTTCGGGTTTGAAGGCCACCAGATCGAGGAATACCTTCACTTCCACTTCGAACCAGTGTGGATGAGCCCTCTTGAAAACATCCTAACCATTCTTGGGTTTGCAATTGACGCGGGCATTATCATATTGCTTTTCGGATATCTGCTTGGGTTGTTCAATAACATCCGCTCCAGGGACTGGGCACATTTTTGGTTTGGTCATACGGGTGTGGTGGCATTGATCTTTTACGTTTGCTTCCTTGCTTTACTTGGTGGTTTTCTTGGTGATACGGCGATCGCACCGAAAGTGGCTGTGGCAATTAATTCGCTCCCACTTCCGTTCCCATTGCTGGCAGGCATCTTTGGAGTGTTGGTCATGTTCTCAGGCTTTTTCAGGAACATGGTCGAGGGGCATACTTTGATCGAAGGCAAGGGTTTTGGCGGATTTGCAATGTTCCTTGTCCAATCGTTCATGGATCTTTTTGAGACTACCATTAGTATGTTGAGCAATACGCTGTCATTCGTCCGTGTAGGTGCATTTGCCGTGGCGCATGGCGGCCTTAGCCTCGCCATCTTCTCTTTGGCGGGCGAAGAACCGACGCTTGGATTCTGGATAACAATTCTTATCGGTAATATTTTCATTGTCGGTTTTGAAGGGCTCATTGTCTACATCCAGACCATGCGTTTGCATTACTACGAAATTCTGGGCAAGTTCTTCCATGGCGGCGGTATGCAATTCGAACCGCTCAAGTTGAATCCCTCGCAAGAGGAGGCGAAGCCCTGAACTTTGAATCATTTGTCAAATTCATCCAAAAAGAAATATTCATCTATCTAATAAGGAGATAAACAATGTTTTTAGTATTTGCTGTCCTGGTTGGTATGATCCCGGTAATTCCTGCTGTTGTCTTCTTGCTCCAAAACGGTAAGACCAGTCCCGCTCAGGCGGTTTCCCGCATCGTCAAAGGCTTCACCGGATTTAATTTCCTGGTTGGCATGTTCGCCGCGGGACTGGCTGTGGTCTGGCTCGCTTCGCCAACTTCTGCGTTTGCGGCCGGTGCTGCCCAAGAAGCTGTGGTGGATCAATATGCGACCCTTGCGGCGGCCCTTTCCACTGGTTTGGCTTGTATTGGTGCAGGTATCGCGGTGGGCGGCTCTGGCGCAGCGGCGGTGGGTGCCACGGCTGAGAAGCCCGAATCTTTTGGTCGTGCCCTGATCTTTGTGGGTCTTTCAGAAGGTATCGCCATTTATGGCTTGATCATTTCGTTCCTCGTTCTTCCTTAAGCGACTCGAGAGCATAAGGATAGGATATGAAAATTCTGGTCATCGGCCATCCTGATGCGGTGCTCGGTTTTTCGCTGGCAGGTGTGGGGGGCAGGGTCGCCACCACCGCTGACGAGGTCAACCAGGCATTGGATGAAGCACAAGCCAACAAGGATATTGGCATTGTGCTTGTTACACAGGATGTGGCTGAGTTAATTCCAGCACGCATGGAACATTTAAACCTGCGGAGCACAGTCCCGTTGGTGGTTGAGATTCCCTCTCGCAGCGGCGTTCCGGAAGGACAGCCTTCGCTTGGCGATATTGTCCTTCGAGCGATCGGGATCAAGTTGTAATCCTTTCCTGCTGGTATTCGAACCAAGGAGAAAGATTGGATTGAGCGCTATGAAAACTGAAGCGGAAGATATCGAATTACTGGCGCGAGCCATTATGATGGAAGCGCGGCATGAAGCGGAGCGGTTACATGCCGAGGCCCAGGAGAGGGCAGAAGTCATTCGGAAGCGCGCGCAGGAACAAGCGGCGTCCGAACGAAAGGCGATCCTGGCCCGGGCCAAAGAGGATGCGGATC
Organism: Candidatus Villigracilis sp.; assembly: GCF_057083605.1. Classification (NCBI taxonomy): domain Bacteria; kingdom Bacillati; phylum Chloroflexota; class Anaerolineae; order Anaerolineales; family Candidatus Villigracilaceae; genus Candidatus Villigracilis; species Candidatus Villigracilis sp. The sequence continues at coordinate 16,140 of NZ_JBXMTI010000039.1, forward strand.
GTCTTCGCAGTCAGTCGTCTGCCACATCCCAACTGAAGGCGCGTTCCATGCAATTGGAACAACGCGAGAAAATATTAAACGAAGTGTTTGACGAAGTCCGCAAGCAGTTGGATGCTGTGAAGAAACGCCCGGACTACGGCACAATTGCAGCAATGCTGGCCCGTGAGGCGCTGTCTCAATTAAACGCGACCGAAGCCGAAGTCCGCGCGGATGAAGCGACGCAAAAAGCGTTGAAACTGGATGATCTCTCCAAAGAATTGAATGGCAAATTTAAATTCGGCGAAAAACTTGAGGATGGCACGGGAGTTGTAGTGAGCGCGGCCAGTGGCAAACTGCATTACGATAATACGTTTGAAACCCGTTTGAGCCGCTTGCAAGGTTCCCTGCGTTCCTCCGTTTATAAGTTGCTGATGGGAGAAAAGGTATGAGCGATCAAGTAGGAACGATAACCTGGATCAGCGGCCCCGTTGTGCGCGCCCGTGGATCCCGCCATGTAGGCATGCTTGAGCTCGTCCAGGTGGGTGAAGACCGGCTGGTGGGTGAGGTGATCGGACTCAAAGGCGATCAGATGACGATCCAGGTCTACGAAGAAACCGCAGGCATGCAGACCGGCGCGCCAGTCTTTGGCACGGGTTTGCCGCTCTCTGTGGAATTGGGGCCGGGCTTGATCCAAAGTATTTATGATGGTGTGCAGCGCCCGCTTCCGTTGATCGAAGAGGCGATGGGTTCCTTCATCAACCGCGGTGCACATTTCGATTCGATCAGCCGCGAAAAGAAATGGAAGTTCACACCCAAAGTCAAAGCAGGTGATGTAGTCAAAGGCGGTGCGATCCTCGGTGTTGTGATGGAAACTGAAACACTCGAGCATCGCGTTATGCTTAACCCTGACGACTCTGGCACAATCACCTGGGTTGCTCCTGTCGGCGAATATACGGTTGCTGACTCTATTGCCAAGTTGAAGATGGGCAAGGAAGAAAAGTCCGTCGCCATGCTTCAGCGCTGGCCTGTCCGCCGCGCGCGGCCATTTACTAATCGGCGCCCCGCAAACATTCCGTTGATCACTGGTCAAAGAATTCTCGATACATTTTTCCCTGTTGCCAAGGGCGGCGCGGCAGGTATCCCTGGTCCGTTTGGTTCGGGCAAGACCGTGACCCAACATAGCATCGCCAAATGGGCGGATGCAGAGATCATCGTCTATATCGGATGCGGCGAACGCGGCAACGAAATGACCGAAGTGTTGCAGGAATTCCCGCATCTTGTCGACCCGCGAACTGGTCGGCCATTAATGGAACGCACCGTGCTGATAGCGAATACCTCCAACATGCCGGTTGCCGCGCGTGAAGCCAGCATCTACACCGGCATCACCATCGCGGAGTATTACCGCGACATGGGCTATCACGTTGCGTTGATGGCTGATTCAACATCCCGTTGGGCGGAAGCTTTGCGTGAAGTCTCCGGTCGTCTCGAAGAAATGCCGGCTGAGGAAGGCTATCCTGCTTATTTGGCTGGCCGTCTCGCCGAATTTTACGAACGCGCTGGTTACGTTAACAATTTGAACGACACACAAGGTTCGGTTTCCATTGTGGGAGCGGTTTCTCCTCCTGGCGGTGACTTCTCAGAGCCTGTGACACAGCACACGAAACGTTTCATCCGCTGTTTCTGGGCGTTGGATAAATCGCTTGCATCGGCCCGTCACTTCCCGGCCATTAACTGGCTGGATAGTTACAGCGAATATCTCGAAGACGTAGCCGGGTGGTGGCGCGAAAAGACCGGCAAAGATTGGCTCACCATGCGCAACCGCGCGATGGAATTGTTGAGCGAAGAGAGTCGACTTTCTCAGATCGTAAAGTTGGTCGGCCCCGATGCACTTCCGTATACTGAGCGCATGGTGCTCGAAACCACGCGCCTCATCCGCGAAGGTCTTTTGCAGCAAAATGCAACCTAGACCGTGGATGCGTTTTCATCGGTGGAAAAACAGATCCGCATGCTTGAGCTCGTGTTGTACTTCCACGAAC